>NZ_ASJR01000003.1 GCF_000474745.1 Chitinivibrio alkaliphilus ACht1
CCATGCAAGCTATAAGCTATTGGTACAACGAATTAATCAGTTTCGGAAAGAGCTGCTTAACCTTGCAGAAGATGATGATCGATCGGATCGTGTATACAATGTGAATTTTCTTGTGGTGCCTGTTTCTGAACAGGTTCAGAGGGGAGATACAGGTTCATGAGACTCTCTTTCTGCCTGCTTCTGCTGATACTGTGTTCCTGTTCTGTTGATCTGGCTGGCCCAGGATCTGAGACGGGGAATCCGAAAGTGGCCGGTGTTATTATGCATGAGGACGAACCGGTAGAGCACGGGAGTGTCTCCTTTTTCCCTGAAACCCCTTCCCACGGTATTGAAGGGGGAGAAGAAATTCGGACAGAGAGCAATGATAAGGGAGTTTTCTCCGTCTCTCTTCCTGAGGGTGGACGGTACCGGGCCTTGGCATGGAGCACGGATTCATCCTTTGGGGTGACCATGCCCCTTGATGATATTCAGGAGGATATCGAATTTTCCCCGTGGCACATGGATACTACAAGTAGCGTACAAATATACCGCGGAAATTTCGGGGCGGATTCCCTGGATGTTCATATGGTGGCAACCCCTTTTTCTGCAAAGGTTGCTCCGGAAAAAGAGTTTGTCGACTTCGATCACGTACCCCCGGGAAATTATGCCCTTTCTTTTGGTACGGAGGATACCCTTTCCAAGGACTCTCTTACCGTGTATTCGGGCGAATCGGGTATCTATATTATCGAGGCATCCACGGTGGTTGTTTTGGGTGATCCCGATGATACGGTTTTAGTAGAGTTACTGCAGTATCTACACGGAGCAACAGGGCTTCAATATGGTATTGTTTCGTGTCTGGAAGAGGCCCCCGAAGTGTTGACAGAGGCAGAACTTGTATACATTACTCCCGACTTTGCCTTCTCACAAACGGTGGCAGATCAAATCCGTAAGCAGGCTTTCCCCGTATTGTCCGGGCATGGAGAATATCACCACGCCCTTGGATTTGGTACGGATGGGTCTTCCTCATTGTATCGGGAAACCACGTCCATCCAAATTACCGAAGAAGGCCTTTCGCATCCTCTTGCAGCATTTCTCAATGCGGTGACAGTACAGCATATGCCGCTCTATGCCGATACCACTGCTCTTGCCTGGACCCATGTCGGCCCTGATGCTAAGATAATCGGACAGGGTATTACGGATCAGCAGGAAAGTTACGTTTTTCTCTATTCCATGGGATCTCTTCTGGCCGATGGAACCCTGGCTCATGGACATCGAATGGGATTTCCTCTCTCTTCCTCCCCGCTACTACACAACGGTGATGCACGTAGATTGCTTGCAGAGATGATCCTCTGGGCGGTTTTGTCGTAGGCAACCGGTGGAGTAATTACAAGTCAATTAAGAAGTTTCCTGCCTCGTAGATACATTGATTGTCTGCAAAGATTTTTCCCTCTGTGCGCATATCACAAATCATATCCCAGTGGAGCGCTGATTCGTTTGAGCCCCCCGTTTCCGCGTAGGCTGAGCCGAGAGCAAGATGTACGGTTCCTCCCATTTTCTCATCGAAGAGGATGTTCCCCGTGCAGCGGGTGATATTCTCATTGGTTCCAAGGGCTACCTCACCTACGTACGATGCATTTGCATCTGTGGCAATCATTTCGTGAAGAAAGGATTCGCCCCGGGCGGCCCGCGCCTCCACAACCGCTCCTTTTTTAAAGGTAAGACGTACATCTTCCACAATATTTCCTGCGTACACTGCGGGAAAGGAGTAGCGAATTGTTCCATTTACGGAGTATTTATGGGGTGCCGTAAAAACTTCTCCGTCAGGAAAATTGCGCTTGCCATGGCTGTTTATCCACGTTCTTCCCGCAATAGAGAAGGAGATATCCGTGTCGGGTGCGACATAGCGCAGGGTCGATTTTGTTTCGAGAAATCGACAAAGTCTTTCCTGTGTGCGTCCTCTTTTTTCCCATATCCCAACCGGATCGGGATGGGAAAGAAAGCCAGCGGAAAAGACAAAATCTTCGTACTCGCGCAGTGACATGGAGGCTTCCTGCGCATCGAGGGCTGTAGGGTATTGGGTTCCCACCCATGCGAGTTTTTTCTCTGCAGCCCGTTGTGAAAAGCGTTTCATCCAGTCACGACGAGAACGCTTCCGTAGGGCAATTTTCTCACTGGGAATGTGAGATAACTCCCGGGTGTTGGTGCCGCCCCACACCATCAGCAGGGCGTCGTACGTATCGGGAATACACGCTTCCCGTGGGCTTATATCGGTAATCTGTGTAGATGATCCTTCGCTCAGCAAAATTTCCTGTAGTCCTGTCAGAGAGACATCAACTTCGGGCAGCCCTCCCCGGGCAAGCACCTTGGCATAGCACTCATGGATAAGTGGGAGAGTGTGCTCATTTCCGCGAATCAGTACGCGCTGTCCTTTCTGTATATTGAGTGAGTGCGTGGTGAGTACATGGGCGAGACGTTCAAGGCGAATATCTTTCAAGGGATCTCTCCTGTTTTGATCGTGGGTGGAAGGATCGATGTACCTCCATAAGATGGGTACGGTCGATGTGGGTATAAATTTCGGTGGTGCTGATATTACGGTGTCCGAGCAGTTCCTGTACGACACGAAGGTCTGCCCCTCCTTCGAGCAGATGTGTGGCATAGGAATGACGAAAGGTGTGGGGAGAAACCGACTTTTCTATTCCTGCCTGAATACAGAGGGTCTGTACTATTTTCCACACCCCCATGCGTGAAAGCTTTGTCCCGCGATTATTGAGGAAGATCTCCGGTGCGGAGGGACTTTTTTTTCGTAGGCGGGGGCGTTCTTCTTCCATATAGCGTTTCAGGGTGCGACGACCATAGGCTCCCAGGGGAACCAGACGTTGTGTGTTTCCTTTCCCGGTAATATGAAGAAAGGTATCGTCCTCAATGCAGGCTCCGGGGGTGAGGTTTATGAGCTCTGAAACCCGCAGACCGCACCCGTAGAGTAATTCTATTATGGCTGTGTTGCGAAGCGAGAGTTTGGCAGAGGCAGGAATATGAGAAAGAATACGCTCTATTTCATCGACGGAAAGCACTTGGGGAAGATCTCGCGTTTTCCGTGGGGGTCGGAGCTGTTTGGTGGGGTTGCTTTCCACCACTTCTTCTGCGGTAAGAAAGGTGTAATAACTTCTGAGAGTACTGATTGTACGAATGATGGAGGCACGGGCAAAGCCTAAATCTGCAAGAAGATCCAGATACTGGGCAATTTCCTTGTGGCCTACGGAGGTATCAGTACGGCCATGGTCGTGCAAAAAGGCGGCAAAACGGTGCAGGTCGAAGGTGTATGAGGAATAGCTATTTTCGCTCAGCCCTTTTTCTGCGCTCAGCCAGCTTTGATACGCCGTAAGATGGGAAACCTCCTTCACGGTTTCAGCTCTTTTTCCATAATGACAATCTCTTTCTGCGGGGTTGCAATCCGTTCATGTACGGAGTAGCCCAGTTTTGCATAGAGGCCTTCGGCAGAACCTGTGTACAAATAGACGCGAGGGATATTAAAATCTTCCCACAGGAGTTTTTCAGCGTGGGTAATCAATTTCTCCGATATTTTTTGTCCCCGGAATTGAGGACATACAAATACTCCGGCAATCCATGGAGAGAGGTCGGGGCGCGTGGCGAAGTCGTTTTCCTTGAGGGTGATTGAACCGGCAAGGACCGAATCAACTACGGCTATGATCGTACAGGGGATCTTTCCTTCGACAGCGCGTTGGCGTACCTTGGTGATAACTTGCTCCTGCGATTCTCCCCGTTCGGTGTACATGGTTTCCCACTGGCGATAAATTTCTTCTCCCAGGGGAATAATATGGTGTGGATGACGGGCTAAATAGGTAATTGTAATATTCATTCATCCTCCGATACAGGCGTAATGCCGGTGGTATATGCCGTTGCTATATGAACGTGCACGGCAATGGATTCATGGAGCTGTATTCCCAGGCACGGGCCAGCGAAAAAGAGCCCTTCACAGCGAGTAGATTCTCCTGTTTTTTCATGGCGATCATGGATGTCAACGACCCAGGAGGGCTCACGGGAAGGCCCTGTACTTTCGGGAATACAGGGGAATTGTTTGAGTGTAAAGAGTATTTCTCTTCGTTCTTTTTTTCGGAGGTTCGGCACCGAAGAGGTGCAGCCCCGAGCATGGAGATGGTTTTCACAAGAAGGTATGAGTGCTGGGGGAATAAAGCAGGCGAGTAACTCGGCGTAGGTTTTATGTCCTCCCTGTTCTATTTCCCGGTTTAGGGCTTTCTTTACTTCTCCCTCGTCTAATTGAGGAAGAAAGTCGATGGTGAGTGAATCGTCCTCCTTGTGTACGAAGGGGGTAATACGACGAACTGCTGGTCCATCGATGGTTGTACCGGAAAAGAGAATCTCCCCATCGGTGTGGGTGATCTTTTTTCCGGTGGAAGACCACAGCACAATACGGCCCTTAACCCTGCACGGTTTTTCCAGATTTTGCGTGGTAGAGAGGGGCCTGGGAAGGGGGGGAGCGGCTGTGAGGGTATGCCCCATTGCTCGAATAAAGGCGGTACAAGGGGCGTTGTCTTCAAGGGGGCTGGTGGCTACTATTAAACGATGGGATTTTTCGGTTTTTCCCCGCTCTAACTGGACCACAAACTCTTTTATGCCGTACTCTATCTTTTTGATAGGTTCATGGATGACGGATACTCCAAGACGATCTGCCCAGGAGGAGAACGCCTCTGCCATATCCTGTGATGTGTTCCCTGAGATGCTGCACTGTCCCGCTGTATTTGTGGTCAGGGCTACGCCCATTCCAGCCAAGAGTGTTCGGAGCGTTCGTGCAGAACAGGTGCGAAGAGATTCTTGGAGGTGGTTTTTCCCTGAGATGATGTCATGTCCCACGGCATGGCGAGACCACGCACCGAAAAGATACCCCTTTTCGTCATAGGAATGGCTTTTGGGGAGATCCTGGGTAATTAGCTGTACCGTGTCACCCCGTAGTTTCGCTGCACAGGCAGCGGTGTAGCCGTAAATACCACTGCCGATAACAATGGTCTGTATCATAGTTCACCTTTTTGAAAGAGTCTCTAGAGAAAATATATTTTTCTCACGATTGGAGGGACACTGGAGCGCTTAGGAGAGTACTCGGGAAATCTCAGCGGTGATCGTGGCAAGAGAGAAGGGTTTAGCAAGAAACCCCTGGGCGCCCATATCATTAATATGTTTTCGCTGTTGTTCCTCCGAAAAACCTGAGATAAAGATAATCTTCATATTCGGTTGAATTTTCCGTAACTCCTGAGCAGCACTTACCCCATCCATTTCCGGCATGATAATATCAAGAATTGCCAAGTCAATGGGAGAAGATTCCCCTTCAGCATACTCTACGGCTTCAATACCATTGGAACAGCAGTGAACGGAGTGGTGAAGCCGTTGTGCAATAATTTTTGCAAGAATTCGTTGTACCGCCGGTTCATCATCGGCAATGAGAATTCTTTTTCGGGGAGTGTTTTTTGAAGAAAGAGTGTATTCTTCCTCGGCAGGGATGTCTTCTTTTTTATCTGTACGGGGAAGCGTGATTTTGAACACACTGCCCCTCTCCGGACTACTCTCAATTTCAATTGTTCCCCCATGTTTTTCAAGGGTCGTGTAGGCCGATGCAAGGCCCATACCCAAGCCATGGCCCGGGTCTTTTGTGGTGAAGAATGGCTCAAAGATACGATCTTGAATGGCTTCGGGAATGCCGCATCCTGTATCTGAAATTGTCAAGAGCAGTGACGTGGGGCCATCTTTTGTAAGGCGTATTGCGAGAGTTC
Organism: Chitinivibrio alkaliphilus ACht1; assembly: GCF_000474745.1. Taxonomy (NCBI): domain Bacteria; kingdom Pseudomonadati; phylum Fibrobacterota; class Chitinivibrionia; order Chitinivibrionales; family Chitinivibrionaceae; genus Chitinivibrio; species Chitinivibrio alkaliphilus. The sequence goes on from NZ_ASJR01000003.1 coordinate 5,781, forward strand.
CCCCCTCTGGCATGGCGTCTCGGGCGTTAAGAACAATGTTTAAAAGTGCATTTTGTAAGGCTGATTTATTTCCATGTACAAAGATATCTTCTTTGGGAAGGGTGTGTGTTACGTGTATATCTTTATTGAAGGTTCGTTCACAGATAGTGCTAATAGTACGAAGGAGGTGGGTGAAATGTACTGGTGTAAATTCGGGGACATCTTTACGGGAGAAGCTAGATAGTTTTTCTGTTAAGGTGGCAGCGTGATGTGTCGCAGCAAGAATAATATCAAGATTTTCACGACCGTCTTTTGAAAGGCTTTTGTCTTCTTTGAGAAGTTCTGCAACGCCATGTATGGCTGAGAGTTGATTGTTGAAATCATGGGAGATGCCCCCGGCTAATTCTCCCAGGGCACGCATTTTTTCCGAGAGAGCTATGGCCTGTTTCTGTGCAAGTTGCTCAGTAATATCTTTGAAAAGAAGGAGTGTTTTTTCTCCCTGTTGCAAAGAAAAAAGTTGTACGTGATGGATCGTACCATGAAGATCTCGAACATCGTAGGAAATCCCCTTTTCTGGGACATCTTGGTGCTCGGAAGAGGGGGTACGCACGGCCTTTGTACACCAGGAGGAATAGTTTGGTAGTTCTTCCCGGGTGTAGCCGAAGGTTTCCGTAAATGCCGGGTTCAGAAAGGTAATTTTGTCTTGAGATGAATACTCCATAATAGGGTGGGGAATGTCTGTAATTAGTTGGTACTTCTTATGAATTGTCTCTATGTTTTTATTGAGCATGGTGCGAATTAAGGCATAGAGAAAAATTGTGGTTGCTGTGACAAAGAAGAACCCCTTCCACGTTTGTAAGAAGGTAAGCTGTCCTGTGTCATGGGTTATGCGTTCAAGGGCGGCATCGGAAAAGGCAATCCACGTAATGCTGATACAAAAATAGAGTAGAATAATGCAAAAGGGGCTTTGAAGACATCGGCTGATACCCCTTTTGAGTAGTGCTCCCATGATGAACCTCGTACAGACAAACTGTTTGGAAAAAGTATACCATAGATACACTGTCCTGTCTATGATTTTATACAGGTGTGGTCTTAACTGTTGAGAATAAGCATTTGCAACCTGTTATGAATATTGGCAATACTGCTGTCGGGATCAAAGTCAAGAGAAAGAATTGTACTGTGTGGAGCGCGTTTTTTCAGTCGCTGAATTAAGCCCTTCCCCGTGATATGATTGGGAAGACAGCCAAAGGGCTGCAGTATAAGAAATGAACCAATACCGGCATCCATCCACGAGAGAATCTCTCCGGGCATAAGCCACCCTTCTCCCGTGCGATAGGAGATATCCATAACCTGTGCGGCCCGTGCAGCAATGTCCCGAATGTCGCTGTGTGGTTCATAGTATTTAAAAGAGCGCATCTGTTTCTCAACGCGACCAATGACATGACCAAACATACCTTCGTAGAGTGAGCCTTGGAGTGCCTTCAGTTTTCCTGCACGGGTATGACCCCGTTCAGCCATGGTTTTCCAGTTTATCGCATCTTGCCGCCAGAATTCTATGAGAGACGGCAGTACCACTTCTAAATTATTTTCTTCCAGATAAGGTACAATTCCATAATTACTGGCTGGGTGAAAATTAACCAGAATTTCTCCAATAATTCCCACTCGCTTTTTACGAACTCTTCTATCCGTAGCAAGATCATTGAAGGCGGAAACGGCTGTGGCAAGTTTTTTGAGTGCAGGGGAAAACCCCCGTGTGCGGAGAGTGGTGACACAAGTGGTGAGCATCCTGTCATGGAGGTTATCTACCTCTGAAGGAGATGCCGCATAGGGACGACATTTATAGAGCATATCATCAAGGGCATCAATCAGAGCGAGGCCATGCAAGGTGAAGAGATTAAACTGGAGGGTATTGACGCGAAATCCAGGATTTATCTTGGTATCGGAAAACTCCGTGGTTGCAACGGGAGTGTGGGAAAACCCCGCCTCATCAAAGGCTTTTCTTCCGAGGGCAGCGTAATGACCGGCGCGACAGTCTTGACAGTTTTTTGCAAATACTGCTGCTACGCGATGAGCCTCATGGGGATTGGTCTCAAGCCAGTGGAGGTGTTCGCCGATATTAATTTGAGCAGGAAAACAGATATCGTTATGAACATACTTTTTTCCCAGGTCAATGGCACGGCGGGTCGCCATGGGAACAATTTCAGGGGTGTACCCCTGTTTCCGAATTGCTTCACTGAGCAGGTATGAGAATGATTTTGACAAGTTGGGGATAAGAATTTTCCTGTCTCTATCCTTTTTGGTAAACAGTGGAGAGAAGGGGTGTGGCAAGGCGATATGTTGTGAAGGGGTGAGCTGTTTTCGTGCACGAAGTGATTCGATAAATGAGGTAATCCGTATTTTGAGAGGACCGTGAGCATCGCTTTCGTCAATTTTTAAAATGAGGGGTGTCTTCTGTGCTCCCGCAAAGAGAATTCGCTGGAGCTCATCACTGTAGATCGCATCGTGTCCGCACCCGAAACTCACCAGTTGCACCAATTCTGTGCGGGGGGTCGTAATGGTGTAGTGTGCCGCGTGGAAGAGGCGGGTGTGATAGTTGTTTGTAAGATCAATGCGAAGTGTACTTGGCTCAAGGGGTTGTCGCGGAAGATTCTCCGGTATCAATACGGCAATCCCCATGGCGGTAAATAAATCGGCTACACGATGGTTTACCAATTGATCTCCATGGTAGGGGCGACCAGCCATAACAATGGAGGTGGTACCGGTCTCTTCTGCATATTTCTCCACGTCATGGGCGAACTCCCGGAGACGCTTTTCGTAGTTTTTACGGGCATCCTCTGCTGCTGAGAGGGCTTGTAAAACGGCCTTTTTAGGTTCGCCGAAAGTCTCTTTGAAAAAGCGGATAATCTGGGTGCGGTAGAGCCGTTTGTTGGTCCATTTAAAGGCGGGAGAAATGAGGGGGACTTCTTTTGTGTCTCCTGTGGTTAGTCGGGTCGTTTTCACCAGTTCAGGATATCCCTGCAGCACGGCACAATTCCAAGAAGCTTTGTTTTCTGTGTAAGCGGGAAGGTTTTTTAACATGCGCGGTAAAAAGATGCAGTCAACCCCTTTTTCGGCAAGCCGATGGAGGTGGCCGTGTACAAGTTTTGCGGGGAAGCAGGCCGTGTCAGAGGGGATGTCTTGTAATCCCTTTTCGAAAAGTGGGTAGGAACTTCTACCGGATACATGAACGGCATAGCCTAAACGAGTAAAGAGAGTCTCCCAAAAGGGAAGGGTTTCATAGAAATCGAGTACCAGGGGAATACCCACATGTTTTTTCGGTTTTGCCGGTGGTGTGCGGCGTTTGAGAAGAAGTTTTTCGCGGAAATTCATGCCGTTGGGAACGCGGCGTTTTTCCTGTTTTGTTGGGGTGATTTCTTCGCCCCGCGGGCATCTATTTCCCTTGATAAAGGTTGTGCCATCGCAAAAGGTTATTATGGTTCGCAGGCAGGCGTTACTACACAAGCCACAGCGGTTTTCTTCTGATTGACGCCAGGTGAGTTTGCGCACTGCGTGTTCTCCAATAAAGTGCGACGAGGGCTTTCCCCTTTGCGCCTTGCGTGTGAGGAGGGCAATACCAAGAGCACCCATTTCACCTGGAAGGGGAGGTCGAATCACCTCTACATCATGACCCACATAGTCAATAAACGCCTTGAGTACCGCATCGTTTTTAAACGTGCCCCCTTGGACAACGATTTTCTTTCCCAAGGTGTTGGTATTTGAAAGACGTATTACCTTAGTAAAGAGATTTTCAATGATGGATCGGCATAATCCTCCAAGAATTTCACCCCGACTATGTCCCCGTTTTTGTTCTGAAATAATTGAACTGTTCATAAAGACCGTACATCGAGAGCCCAACTGGGGCGGATCTGCTGCGGTAAAGGCGTGATGGGCAATTTCTTGAGCAGGGATTCCCACGGAAGAGGAATAGGACTCTATAAAGGAGCCGCATCCAGCACTGCATGCTTCATTGAGCACCATGTTGGTAATTACGCCGTCCCGTAAGAACAGAGCTTTCATGTCCTGTCCACCCAGATCTAGTATAAAGGAGGTCTCGGGTTCATAAAAACAGGCTGCCTCCTTATGCGCCATGGTTTCTACGGTATGGATGTCTGCCCCAAAGGCTTTTGCAAACAATTCTTCTCCATATCCTGTGGTCCCCACACCCGCAATGTGGCAGGTTTTTCCTGCCTCTCTCATGCGATTAAAAAAAGAGATCAATCCCTTTTGTGCTGTACGTAGTGGTTCCCCGCTGTTACTTGCATAAAAGGTGTGAATAAGCTCTCTATCTTCTGTGATCACAACAAATTTGGTGGTTGTTGATCCTCCATCAATCCCAAGGTATACTCTCAGGGTGTCTGGAAGTTCTGTCAGATCTTTACATGGGAGCGATGAGGTGTAACGGTTTTGAAATTCTATTTGTTCTGCTGTTTTTGCGAAAAAGGGCCGCGGGGGGGCCTGTCTTTTCCGCGTGTGTTCTTGTGTATAGTGTTCCAGGGTTGTGAGCATTTCCTCTTTGTGCAGGGGCGTGGTGGTGTGGTTGAGCTGTGTGGAAAGGCAAAGAGCCGCGCCTTGTGCAATGAGTGTTTGCCCGTTGGGAGGAAGAGAGATATCTTCATCGGAGAGCTTGAGTCGTCTTTGAAATATCTCTTTAAGGAGCGGAATAAAATGAAAGGGACCACCGGAAAGAAGGAGTGGAGCATTGATCTCCATTCCTTGCGCTAAGCCGCCAATGGTTTGCTTTGCCAGTGCGTGGAGGCATGAGTAGGCGATATCCTCCCGGGGAATGCCTTGATTGAGGAGTGGTTGAATATCGGTTTTTGCAAAAACCCCACATCGGCCGGATATTTCATAGTGCCGTGTTCCCTTTGCGGCATACTCTTGAAATTGTTCCACAGGAATTGCAAGCAGAGAGGCTATTTGATCAATGAAGGCCCCCGTGCCACCGGCGCATACTCCGTTCATGCGCATATCATGAATATCTCCTGGCTGTTCCGTGGAGAAAAAGAGCATTTTTGCATCTTGTCCGCCCAGTTCAATTGCAGTTTGTATGGTCGGGTAGAGTTTTTGAATAGCCACGGCTCCGGCTATAACCTCCTGAACGTGCATGCAGGATAATGCCTGAGCGTATTCGGAACTTTGCGACCCCGTTAAGGCAAGATAACACCAGGGGGTAGTGAAGGTGGTGATGGCCTTTCGTAGCAGGCTAATTAAGGTTTCGAGGGGAGAGCCATCGTGTCGTTGATATACTTCAAAAAGAGGGGTCATTTCACGAAGGACCACTACCTTGACGGTGGTGGATCCTACGTCTGCGCCGATATGTACGGTATCCATGGCTACCTATGGGAGGAAAGAGTGATTGCACATACCTCAATATAAAACACGGTAAAAGCCCTCCGCCATGAAAAGCGGAGGGGATGGGTGGGGAATATCCCGGCTGTCCCCAATGCCGTAGGAATGTTCCTTAGTTTCTTCGAGGTTTTTTTCGTGTTTCTCCGCGTTTTTCTCGTGGAGCTCTTTCTTTTTGTCGCTCTAAGAGGGTGGTAAATTGTTCCGGGGTAAGGATCTCCTTGACAGCGAGAAGGTAGTCTGTCATGGCACGGGTACGTCGGGCATGGGCTGCTCCGATTTCTTCGCTAAAGGCATGTATTCGTGCAGTATCGGGGGTGTCTTTTTGTAGTTCCATGCGAATACTGTCACGGTAGGCATACATGGGAGAGGTTTCTCGGCCTGCCAGGGAAGCATGATTTCTCCGTTCTTCGCGGAGGGAGAGCCATGCCTCTTTTTGTTCCTTTGAGAGGTCTAATTCTTCATAGAAGGCTTCTCTTCTTTGAGTTGCTCTACCTTGGGAGCGACGGGGAGGCTGCGCAAAGAGAGAGCCGGTTGCCACCAGCAGTACAATAGATGATAGGGAAAGTAGGTTCATGGTTCCTCCGTAAAAGGGTCGGTAAAATAGTTATACTCGTTGGAAAAAAACGTATGAATGAGAACAATCTCTTCTTCTATGTGCCCCCTGTGTTCGGAGAATGTGCTCGGTCGGTGCAGGGAGAGGAATGTTGCGATTCCCATACTGAAAATAAGGGTTGCCGCTATACCGGTAAGAAACGGGCGAAGACGATGCTCCTTTGCATATTCTTCATAGATGGGGGTAAATAGGTCATCCCGTACAGGCGGTATGTACCCAAAGGTCGTATCAGGCATCTCTTTCATGGGAGTACTCCTGTTTTAGTTTTTCCTTTACTCGATGGAGCCGGGTTCGCAAGGCACCACTGGTTTTTCCCGTTATGAGCGCAAGCTCCGCAAAACTCATTCCCTGGAGCTCGCGCGCAGTGATGAGGTATCGGTCAAAGGGAGAAAGCCCGGTTAACACATCTTCCAAGATCTCTTTGGTATGGGGAGAGTCAGTTCTATCGCAGGGGTCATGGACGAGGGGTGACTCGCGGAGTTGTTTTTTTTGTTCTTTGCGGAGCCGATCCATGGTGGTGGTATAGGTAATACGATAAATCCATGTCGAAAGTTGCGCCTTATGGTTAAACCGGTGAAGTGAGCGGAATATTTTTACAAACACTTCTTGAAATACATCTTCTGCGACTGTTACGTCTCTGTGTACTGTGCGGTATACTAAGGCCCATACAAAATCTTTATACACCGTAAAGAGGTGGTTACACGCCTGTTTGTCTTTTTGTACTACCGCAGAGATTGTTTCACGACTTACTTCGTTCATAGTATCCTATACAGGTGAATATGCCCCTTAGACGTGGAATATATGTATGCTGTTACACAAAAATGAGGTTATTTTAATATACTTCGGGTTTTTTTGTAACTTCAGAGTCAGAAAAGTGTTGACTGGTTAATAAATATGAATTACATTATTACTACCTTTCTCACAATGGAGGTTGTATGAAGCGAGTCTGTACAGTAGTTCTTGTATCGGTAATGTTCTCTGTTGCTCTTGGGCAGGAACAAGTAACCCTTACAGATCTCTTATCCCACGCCTTTTCTCATTCGGAGGAATTGGCCCTGTTACGTAAGGAGCGGGAGCATGTGGCTCTGCAGGAAAAGGAGCATCGGGCTTCCGGGCTTCCTCAAATAAATGCATCCATGGCATATATCCACGCACCGAGATCGTATAACCCCTATGACCTATCCATGGATATAGAGGGGAGTCTTGCGGAGGAACTGGGAAATCCTGAAGAGGTTTTTCTGCAAAATCCCGACTATACTGTAACTCCCGGGGATATCCTTGCCTATGAGAATGCAATGGGAATTGCCCAAACCTTTGATGGAGTGCTTGCAGAGCTTGGGGGATTCGATTTAAGCCCTCCCAAGAACACCTTGAACTGGGAAGTAAAGCTTGAGCAGGTGATTTTTGCACAGGGGAAAATTAAAACAGCAGTAGAGATTGCCCGTATTGCATACGAAAATATTGATATGCAAATAGAGGCTGAAAAACTTGCCATCGCAAAGGATGTGCGGGAAAAACATCATACGTATCTTGTTGCACAGAGTAATTATGAGGTTCGACAAAGTGATGTAAAACTTTCCCGGAGAACCCATGAGATTTCCCGTATTCGCTTTGATACAGGTCACGGTACGGAGCTTGATACATTAAATAGTAAGTATCGCCTGAAGCAGTCTGAATCATCCCTCCGGGAAGCTGCCATGAATAAGCGGTTAGCAAAAAAAGATCTGCTCACCCGCGTCTCCATGGATTATGCTGATGATGAGGTGGTGATTCTGGGGCAGCTCACGGAGCCGGAATTTTCCCTCGATGTGAAAACCGCCCGAGGACGGATGAAGGAGGGTAATCGCACCCTCAAAGTATTGGATGTACTTGCTGAGATGCGAGACAAACAGGTAGATATGAGCCGGACGGACTTTTTTCCTTCCGTGGGAGCTTTTGCTTCGGCAGGACAGACATCGCTCTATGATGGAGTGGATGATATTGATTTTGGATGGAATGTTGAGCTTGGGGTTGGAGTACAGATCCCAATTTTCCATGGGGGGCAGCGTCGTCATCGCATGGAGCAATCACGAGTGAAGCGCCGGAAAGTGACAAGCCAGTACGATCAGGTGCTTCGCCAGCTTACCTTAGCTCTTGAGGCGGCCTATGAAACCTATGAACTTGCTCAGGAAGAGTTAGTTGAAGCACGGGATATGATTCGTCTTACCGAGCGAAGTGTCTCTGTGTCGGAAGTTGCCTATGAGATGGGGCAGATCAGCCAGTTGGAGCTTGATCAAACAAAACAGCAGTACCGTATGTCCCGTCTTGCAGAAAATGCCGCCCTTGGAAAGCTGAACGCGGCGGTTGCACAAATAGAAAGCCTAATTGGCGATACAACCCTTATCGAATTATAAGAGAGGTTTATTATGAAAAGATATCTTTGCGTGTATATGGTTATTGTATTGAGTATGCTTGGTTGTTCTTCTCAAGAAGGGCAGGAAGAGTTTCGCAGTATTCAAGATATTCAGGATGAACAGGGGATCCCCGTAAGTGTTTCTGAAGTAGAGCGGACATCCTTGAAGCAGGTTGAAGAGATAGGCGGTACTGTAAAGGGGCATCGTCAAACGTATATTTCCACTGCTGCAGCGGGCATTGTAAACCGAATCTCCGTCTCCCCCGGTGATTATGTACAAAATGGGCAAGTGGTTGCCTCAATGCGGTTTGAACAGGGGTCTCCCATAGCTGTTGCGCAATCTGCGTATGATCATGCAAAACGCTCCTATGAGCGGGTGCAGCGTCTGCAGAAAGAGGGGGCAGCTTCATCCTCAGAGCTTGAAGCGGTACGCGCCCAATATGAAAATGCAAAACATTCACTGGGGCAGGCACGGGTAGCACAGTATCTTCGTGCGTCTTTTAATGGTACTGTGGTGGATGTCCTTGAAAAAGAGGGCTCAAAAGTTGATACTCGGACCCCCGTAGTGCTCATGGCTGATATGTCACGTGCAAAGATTGAGTTGCAAGCGAGTGAGCGAACCTATGAACGTCTTCAAAAAGGACAACGCGCCTTTTTGTTTCATGGAGAAGACACTCTCTGGGGGGAAGTAACGGATCTTTCTTTGAGCGCCCATCCCTTAACACATAATTTTACGGTTACAACTCATTTTGATAATGAAGAAGACAATCTTCGTTCCGGTATGTATAAACAGGTGCGTCTTGTGGTCCATCAGAAAGATGATGTTATTACCATGCCCTTTGACCTTATCCAATACGATTTAATGGGGAACCCCTATGCGTATGTTATTGAAAATGGACGCGCCAAAAAACGAGATTTAACTCTCGGTGTAAGCGATGGGATGTATTATGAAGTTGTCTCAGGATTATCAGAGGGAGATCAACTTGTCGTGGCGGGAAACAGTCGCCTGTTTTCTGATGCAGCTGTAAATGTAGTGAACCAGTAAGAGGAGCAAAGAATGGATATCATAAAAGCGAGTATACAACGACCATTGATGATGAGCATGGTCATTCTTGCCCTGTCCATGTTTGGCTACGTGGCATGGAGTGATCTTGCCATCGACCGTATGCCGGAAATGGATCTTCCCTACGTTACCGTGCGGGCTGTGTATCCCGGGGCAACCCCCCAGGAAGTGGAAGACAACATTCTGCGGCCCATGGAAGATCAGCTGAGTACCATTGGCGGTATTCGTCATATTACTTCCTACGGTATGGAAAATGCGGGGTTCATTGTACTTCAATTTGAAGATGAGATAAATGAAGATGATGCAGCAAATGAAGTGAAAGATAATCTTGATCTGATTATGAATGATTTTCCCGACGACATGGAATCGCCCATTGTGACAAAATTTGACCCCAATGACGTTCCCATTGTTACCCTTGCTGTGACGGGCGATGTCGATATGGAAACCTTGCGTCGCTATGTTGACCAGAATATTGGAGACCGTTTTGGACGTATCAACGGTGTGGCCAATGTAGAAGTTACGGGGGGGCTTGAACGGGAGATATTGGTAGATCTTGATAAGGAAAAGATGGCCGCTCATAATCTCTCCATATTTCAAGTGATGCCGCTTTTGGAAATGCAAAACTTTTCTCTGCCTGCTGGGCGGATTATTGGAGAGCGAAAAGAGTATTCTGTACGAACTGATGGGCGATTTCAGAATCTTCGTGAAATTGAAGATATTCGTATTCCCATACATAAGAGCCTTGGAGATCATGAAGCCTCCTATCATATTCGCCTTCGGGATATTGCCACTGTAAGTGATTCCACAGCCTTAGTTCGTGATGGAGTGCGTTTTCAAGGGCAGGATGCGGTGCAGGTAGCTATTAATAAAAGCTCCGACGGAAATACTGTGGAAATAGCCGATGGGATCCTTGCCCTTGTTGAAGAGATTCGTCACGAACTTCCTTCCGGTATGGATATGGTGGTTGTTGAAGATAAGTCTGATTTTATTCGTGATACCATTGCTGGTACCTACGAAAATATTCTCATGGGTATTGTTCTTACTGGAGCCATCCTCTTTCTCTTTCTTTTCGATTGGCGTTTAACCCTCATTGTGGGTATCACCATGCCGGTCTCCTTGATTATGGCGATGATCGGGGTGGGAGCCATGGGATTTACCCTCAATACGGTTGTTATGATGGCTCTTACAATCTCCGTGGGTGTTTTGGTTACCAACTCCATTGTGGTGATTGAAAATATTGTACGACATAGAAATACCGGACAGGATGTGCGTCTTGCCTCTGAAGAGGGAGCTCGGGAGATCTTTACCTCCGTATTGGCATCAACGCTCACAAATCTGGCTGTGTTTATTCCCATTGCTAATACCACGGGGATTGTAGGGAACGTTTTCCAATCACTTGGTCTCACCATTGTTTTTGCAACCCTTGCCTCCCTATTTCTTTCATTTACCTTGGTGCCCATGCTTTCTTCACGCATGTTGAAGCCGAAGGATAAGACAAATCATGACGAGCTGCACATGGTGGATAAGGTATTACTCTATGTGGATCGTTTTTATGGAAATTTTCTCAACACGCTTTTGGAGCACTCATGGAGTAAGATTGGGGTGGTTCTTGGTACAATCCTCTTCTTCTTTTTCACCATGACTCGTATTGCTCCACAGTTGGGTAATGAATTTATGGAGTCGGTGGATCAAGGATATATTTCCATAAATATAGAGCTTCCTCCAGGTACTCCCTACGCAGTAACCGAGTCTGTTGTCGCAGATATTGAGCAACGTTCTCAGGATGTTCCTCATTTGCGTGAGATTTCTTCAAGTATTGGAGGCGGGGGTACAGAAACAGGGGTACAGTATGCAGAAGTGCGTCTTCGGCTTACGCCCGAAACAGAGCGAGATAAATCTGCCTTTGATATTGTTAATATGATTCGTCCGCAGTATGCCGATTTCCCCGACGCGCAAATCACCATTGCTGTAACAGACGATATGGGCGGCGGAGGTGGCGGTGATATTGTATTGGAGCTCTATGGTGACAATATGGATGAACTGCTAGCCTACTATGAAGAGGTAACACACCGTATGGAACATGAGATTGGGGGGTTGACAGATTTTGGAAGCTCCTGGAAAGGTGAGCAGCCGGAGATCTTTATCCGCCCCAAACGTGATATGCTTGAACATTACGGTCTTCAGAGAGATTTATCAGCCTCCATGGCCGTTCAAAATACGGCAGCTCTTCTTCGCTTTAACATCACCGGTAATGATGATGCGGTATTTACTGAGGACAACGAAGAGTATCCCATACGCATACAGCTTCAAGAACGCTATCGAAAGAATATTCATGATATTCAGACCATGGATGTTCTGACGCCGCGGGGCTATGTGCAGTTGCAAGAATTATTCCATATTGAAACAACTCAGGCGGTATCAAATATTACGCGAAAAAATCGTCAACGAATGATCCAGGTTACGTGCAATATTATTGAAGGTGATCTTGGGGGAAAAGTTGGGGAGATTGAAAATATGCTTGAGACCATAGAGGGGTTTGAAAACCTTTCCTATGCCTTTGGTGGGTATCAAGAGTTGAATGAAGAAACCAATGAGCAGCTTCTTTTTGCAGGTACCCTGGCGATTATTCTGACCCTGATGGTTTTGATTGGGATTCTTGAGTCTGTAAAAATGGGGGTTGTCATATTTCTCACCATTCCCCTTGGGTTCATTGGAGTTGTCTGGGCGCTCTTTCTTACGGGTAATAATATCTCCATGATCTCAAGTCTCTCCATGATTATGCTCATTGGTATTGTGGTGAATAATGCGATACTCCTTATCGATTATGCGCGGATTCAGCGGGTAAAACGAGGAATTACCGCTCGACGTGCCATTGTGGAGGCTGCGGAAATGAAACTAAAACCGATTTTAATGGCAAACCTTGCTATCATTATTTCCATGGTTCCCATGGCCCTTGCCATGGGTGCTGGAGGAAGTTTTCGTGCTCCCTTTGCAGTTACAGCCATCGGTGGTATTATCGTTTCAACGGCCTTGACCTTTTTTGTCATACCCATTCTCTATGTTGCGACAGCTTCTAAGGAGGTTGTCCCGCAGGAGTAGTGTAGTAGTGCGGCGGAGAGGACACCTCTCCGCCGGTATATAATATTAATGTCTATAACTTTTTATTGAGGTATGGGTAATGGAAAGACGAAAGAAACGGATCTCAAAAGTCCGGGATATGAAAATAAATCTTATTCTCGATGCTGCCTTAAAGGTGTTTTCAGAATGTGGGTTTCATGATACCCGCCTTGAAGACATTGCCCTGGAGGCAGGGTTTTCAAAGGCGTCATTGTATAATTACTATGAGGATAAGGAGTCAATATTTCTCAATGTGGCCATACGTGAATATGATATGCTCTTTGATAAAATCGGGTGTGGCCATCTTGCTCTTGATAAAGGTGCGCCCATAGAGGAAAATCTCCGTCGATTTTTTACCACGGTGTTTCGTTCCTTTGGAGAGCATTTTGCTTTCATCCTCGCCATGGAAGAGTTTCATGTGTTTAAACTAATGAGTTCGTATTTTGCTCGGGATAGTGAAAAGCAGATGAAAGACGCATACTTGAAGTCAAAACAAGATTTTAACAATCTGCTTCTTGATATCATATCTCATGCACAGCAGAATGGTGAAATTGGGTCTTCCCTGCCACCGGAGCGACTCACATCTCTTATTCAAACGCTCGTTTTAGGAACCTTAAAGGTGTGGAAAGAAGATCGTGTTATAGAACGTGAGATTCCTGAAACGGTGGAGGAGCTTCTTATATTTATCCGTGAAGGATTTATTATAGAAAAAAAGGTGCAGGAGTAAACTGCACCTTTTAATGATAAAGAACGAAGAGAATTTTAGAATTCAAATTCTTCTTCTTCACCAAGATCATCATCGCCCTCTTCTTCAATACCGAAATCATCTTCCGGGGTTGGCTCTACTTCAGGGGCTGGAGCTGGCTCTTCAATTTGCTGAATCTGATCATCAACAGGGGGCTCCATATCGCCACCGCATCCAACAAAGGCTACCAATAGAGCAAATAGGGCTGTTAGCATAAGGCACTTTTTCATACATACACTCCTTAATTAAAGTTAGTACTTGTCATACTATGGAATATAGTATTCGTATGAAATGATGCGGTAGATGAGCAAGGATTGCGTAAGATTTTTATGAGTGAGGGGTGTTTTTTTAAGATTATTCCCTTCATTCCATTCTCAATCCTCATAATATGCGTTGTTTGAAGAATCACCTACACCACAGCAGGAGAACTTTTCTGCTCTTTCACGAATGAGTCGCGATTCGGGTCACTTCTCGAAAAACGCAAAAACGCACAGCGAGAAAGGCCGTACAGAAAAGAAGTATTACCAAAATGTATACGGTTGGGTGAATGAGTGGAGTGGAAAGAGTAAAGGCTTCTAAATATGGACGAAGTACGGTGTTTACCATTCCCACAATGATAAGGGCGGCTCCGCAGATTGGAAGAAAGAGGAGGGTAAAGGTTCGCACATAAAAGCGAGAAAGGGTCTGCGGGGCATACCCTAAGAGAATGAGAGTGCGAATGCTATTTTCAGAACGGTCAATAATGTATTGGTAAGTTAGAACAAATATAAAGAGTGCTAAGAGGATAATTCCAAGAGCAAGAAGCCCCATCACAGAAAATAGAAACGACGCAATTTGGGAAATCCGACGGGCATTAAATAGCGGTTGTTCTGTCTCATAGCCCGCTGATTCTAAAAAATCGTGGAGGGTCGTACTTGTTGGATCTGGCGTTATAAGGAGGAGTCGGGTTGCCTCCACCTCTTTTTGAGAACCGTAGGTTGCATTTGCCCAGCGCAGAAACGATTCCGGTACGAGAAGGGTATTAAATGAGTCGGTAAAACCTCGAATGCGACCGTGAAAAGAGTCGCTTTTACCTGCACCGCGTAGACGGATTCGAAAGGGGATCTGGGTGACAAGATCGGGAGGCAGTTGTGGGAGTCCCTGTCCCTGTGAGAACCCAAAATTGTACAGGTTAAGATATTGTCGCGGCAGAAGAATATCAATGGTGTCACCGGCCTCTTTCCACTCCCAGTTGTTCGGTGTGTTGGGGAGCACTGAATCTGGGAGGGATTCAAAGAAGAGTTTTGTTGACATAGTTGGAAGGAGATCTCCAAGGCCGGTAAAGGCGGTTACCTCAAAGAGATTTCTCCGAAAGGGAGCTGCGGCGTTCACTGCTTCGTGGTCCTTTAAAGCCCGTTGTTCTTCCGGGGAAAAAGCTGTATTCATAACATCAGACACAGCGAGGGTTGCTGCAGGTTTGTGGATGACCAGAGTTTCCTGTTGCTCCTGTGGTATGTCAAAGGCTTTTTGAATATCAAGATAGAGCTGTAGGGTAAGAAGGAGCAGTACTATTCCCGTAAGGGTTCCCACGGATGCTGCGGTAAAATGGACGAGACGAATTTCTCGAAACAGAAGGGTACGTATCATAGGGTAAGAACCTTTGCGCTGTCTGTATAGGAGGATTCATCGAGACTGGTAAGAATGAAGTTTGCTCCGTTTTTCTCACATACATGAATAATAAGATCAAGGGCCGTGTTCGTATTTGCCTGATCAATATGGCTAAAGGGTTCATCGAGAAGGAGTGTGGAGAAGGGTTGACAAAGTGCTCGACAAATTGCACAGCGCTGCTTCTGTCCAAAGGAGAGTGTTCGTACCGGTGCGTCAAGAAGAGATGCTATGTGTAATTGGTGTGCATATTGCTCTATCTCTTCTTGTGAACAAGTGTCCGTAAGGCGGTTCTTGATGATGATATTTTCACGTACCGTGAGAGAGTCAAAGAGGCGGAGCCCCTGAAATACACAGGAGATCTGAGTTTGTCGAAGGGGCGCCCACTCTTGGGGCGTAATGGTACGAATGTCATGATCATCCATGGTAACTTTTCCGCTATAGTCGTGGCGTACACCGTAGAGGATAGAGAGAAGGGTCGTTTTTCCTGTTCCTGAAGCAGCACGAATTATGTAGTTGTGATCCCCGTGGAGAGTACACGTTTTGCCCCAGATAGAACTTTCTTGAACGGCTATCTCACGCAGAGGGTCAGGAAGGACATTTGACAAGCAGATGTTCACTGCGTCTGCCCTTTTAAGCCGGTATAAACACTTTTATACAGATGCTCATAAAAGGGGATAATCCCATTTTGAAACCCTTCCGCAGCGGGAACTCCCAGGGGCGGCGTAATAAGCGAAACACCATGGGCCGTACAGAGAGAGTCTATTGTTCCTCCGGGGTTCCATCGATGCATGACAAGGGAGAATTCACCTGCCGTAAGGCCCGTGATAAAACGGCTGCTATCGGCACTGTCCCAGTCTGATTCATGAGGAAAACGATGGGTAATGAAGAGGTTGATGTCTTCAGCAAGATAGGCGTACGCAGGATCCATGAGAGCTGTTTCAAAACGGGCCAGCTGTGCGTACTTTGTTCCAAACGTTCTTTGCAGGGCACGCATCTCTTGTCGAAATGATTGAAAATTTTGGGAAATTGTTTCTGCATATGCAGGGTAGAGTCGTTTGAGGTCCCTCTGAAGTGTGTATGCCATGGCAAGAATATTTTGTGGAGAAAGCCAGATGTAGGGGTTGGCAGAGCCAGCAGTGTCGCGTAATACCGCCGGCGAAGGAGCTCCTTCGTAGTAAGAGCGTGAGATATCAATTTCGACGGCGTGGAGGTTGTGGCGACGAACATGCGTAAAGAGTTGGTCTTCAGGTATGAGGCGTGCAAGGGTGATGACTGCATCACTGTGCGGAGCCTTTCCAGCAATCCACTCTTTTTTTGTGCGAAGCTCTTCCGCTAAGGTTTCAATCGTTGTATAGTCATCGGCGGGAGAGGATACTTCAACGGGCGTGCGTTCTGTGAGTTCTTCCGCAAGGTGTGCTATAAATATATGATGGGTGAGCAGTTGCTTTGGAGCACCAGCCTCGTGAGCTCTATCTGAACAGCCAATACATAAAAGGAGAAGGATAAGTATATATCGCATAATACCCTCAAAGTAACTTTTTTAAACAAACGTTCTTAAAAATAGTATATTGTTAGTGTAGGTTTACCAGACCAAGGCAAAATAATTGGATTTCTATGAACCGCAAAAAACATAAAACGGGTGTGTATCGGACAGAGTATGATGAGGTTGTGTCCCTGCCGGACGGAAATAGCCCGGTTCTTCTTGGTTCCGGTGTTATTACGGGTATTCTCGGGCAGGGTGGATCAGCTGTGGTGTATCGCATCTGGAATGAACAATTGGGTATTTACCGTGCGGTAAAACTTCTGCGTCCCACCGCTAGTATGGATAGCCGGGAACGCTTTGCCCGAGAAATAAAAATTCTTGCACAGCTTAATCATCCGAACATTATCAATGTGCACTCTGTGGGTGAGTGGAAGGGGTTGCCCTACATTGAGATGGATTATGTTGACGGTGCATCCTTAGAACAGCTTATTCAAGAAATGGGGCCCTTTCCTCTGAATGTTGTTCTTGCCATGGCTCTCTTTATTGCTCGTGCCCTTGATTATACCCATAGCCATAAGTATAAAATTCGAAATGTCGAGTATATCGGCTTGTTACATCGTGATTTGAAACCGGCTAATGTGCTCTTACCAAAAC
This sequence comes from Chitinivibrio alkaliphilus ACht1, assembly GCF_000474745.1. Classification (NCBI taxonomy): domain Bacteria; kingdom Pseudomonadati; phylum Fibrobacterota; class Chitinivibrionia; order Chitinivibrionales; family Chitinivibrionaceae; genus Chitinivibrio; species Chitinivibrio alkaliphilus. The sequence continues at coordinate 22,862 of NZ_ASJR01000003.1, forward strand.
ACGACGTGCTTCGACTTACTGATTTCGGTGTTGCTTCTTTTAATACCGTGACTATTACAAGCACAAGTCAAACGGGGCGTGTCACCGGTTCTATGCAGTATCTTGCACCGGAGCAATTGGGTGACGGCATTGTAGACCACCGTTCTGATATTTATTCTTTTGGATGTATTTTATATGAAATGGTCACAGGGGAGAAAGCCTTTCCCGAGCGGCACGTGGCTAAGCTGGTGAAGCAGCGGGTACAAAATAATTATGTTCGGCTTTCAAAAAAGACAAAGAAAACCCCCCGTGTACTGACCAATCTTATTGAGTCGTGTATGAGTCTTAACCCGTCGGGCCGACCATCCTCCATGAAGACCATTCTTTCATATTTGGAAACCATGTATCGCCGGGTGGAAGATCGACGCCCAGAGTCTATTATTCGAAGCTTTATAAATGGAGAAGCCATTTCAAGCAAATCGAAAATTAGTGGCATCCATCAAAAAATAAGTCATGGAAGCCGTTTTTTCACCACGGTGCAAGGGTTTTTCTTTGGTGCGGTGAGTATTGCCTTTCTTGCCAGTCTTCTCGTTATCTTTTTACATTCACCGCGATCTTCCCAGCATGATGAGGACTCTTTTTCCATGGCAGAATTTCGCCGCCAGTCGGGTGGGGGGGCATCGGCGCAGCCTCGTGAAAACCCTATTTTAGATAGTCTCATGAGTCGTTTTGATACCCGTGATACCGTTGCGGTAATCTCAAAACTTGATAGTGACGGCCATTATGAGGAGTTGCGGGAGGTGTTGCAGCGCCTGCCCCTCGAACTTCGGGCACGTACGGGAATGCGTGTTCGAAACCACCGGGCCATTATCGCCTTGGGGGGAGAGAGTTACTCTTATTACAGTAATAATTTTATCAGTGATGGAGAGTACATTTATGATAAGGGAACCTTTCTCTTTGAACAAGGAGAGTATCAGCGTGCGCTTTGGGTTCTTCGCGATGCCTTAACTACTCCCGCCCTGTTACAGAATGAACAGGAGTTTGTGATTAATGTTCGGCATCAAATGTCTCGGGCTAGTACGAAAATAGCCCAGCGCACGGGGCTTGAACGGGATTATCGGACTGCCTATGATCAATGGGATACCTTAGCACAGCTGATGAGTGAACGACCGTATCTCCCTCTTTATGAAGAAGCGCAGGAGCGCAAAGACAATGTATTACAAGAACTCGAGGAGCTTTTTTGACCAAGTATATCAATGATGATGCATCCCTTGAACAGATGTGTCGTCTCCTTCTTTCCCACAAACGCATTGCTGTTGACACCGAGTTTATCTGGACAAAAACGTATTTTCCCCTTCTTGGAATTATTCAAATAGGGACAGAAGATGAAACCTTCGTGGTTGATTATCCGGCGATTACCTCTTGGGAGCCCTTTGCCGAAGTATTGCAGAAGAAATCTGTTTGTAAGATTTTCCACGATGCTCCACAGGATATTTCTATTCTTAAAGAGTATGTGTCACCAGATATTACAGGTATCTTTGATACACAGCGAGCCGGAGCTATGCTTGGTGAAGGGGAGGCCGTATCCCTGGAGAATCTTGTTGCGGCATATACGGGTATTCGCCTTGCAAAGACAGAAACACGTACGGACTGGTTAAAGCGTCCCTTGGATCCGGCTCAATTAGCCTATGCACGGGATGACGTAAAATATCTTGTTTCTATTACGGAGCAATTGCTCTCTCGTGCTCATGACCATGGCATAGAAACGTGGGTGTATAATGAAATGGAATCACTCGAAGATGTGTATCTCTTTGCCTATGAATCAAATGTTGAGCGACAATTTCTCAAACAGGCATCGCGTCTTGCTCCGCGCTATCACGAGCGATTGTACCGTCTTATATCATTTATGGAAAACACCGCACGGAAAGAGAATGTTACCCGTACACGAGTATTACGTCGACAGATAATTCCACGATTAGTAAAGGGATGGTTTTCCTCACTTGAAGAGCTTCGAAAAAGCAAAATTCTCTCTCCGCGTATGACAAATCGCTATGGTTCCGATATTATTACAGCGCTTCATGGAGATACTCCCCGTCTGCCCGCTGAGATGAAGGAGCATCTTCGCAGTATCACCAAGCGGACAGCTCGTGAAAGTAGCCTCTCACGCTTGCTTCTCACTCTTATCACTGATCTTGCTCAGAGAAAAGAGATCGCACCGTCACTTGTATGCACTAAGCGTGAGTGTGACATGCGGGCAGCCCGATATTATCGAAAAGGGGAAATCCCCCTGTTTTCCGGATGGCGGGGAGATTTTTTAAACCCCTTTCTTCATGATTTTTTTACATATGGGCGGGAAGAGGGATTTACCGAAAAAACAGTTTCAACAACAGTATCCGCAGGAGGTTCTCATGCGAAAACTCTTTGAAAAACATGCGCATCTTTGTATGCTCATAGGAATGCTTATTATTGGTGGAGTGCTTATTTTTTCCTTTGGCAGAGTTGTTGGTCCCTTACAGTGGATCATTGCCGGTGTCGGTGTCACCATTTACATCATTGGACGTATTTTTGCGGGATTGCAAAAATCGAGGCAACGGCGTGGGTGAGATGTAGCTCTTTCCTTGCATTGCTGCAGCACCATGGTATAATTCTAACTAATTTTGAAAAATATAGAACGGTCATGAGACCATTTTATATTTTCATCCCCGTGCTGCAAAAAGGATATGTACATGAAATTTCTGATACCACTGTTAGTTCTTGTTGTACTTGGGTGTCGTCGTGAAAATCAGCCCCCTTCAGGAGCTGTTGTCGCTCGTGTGGGAGACACCTATCTCTATGAAGAAGATCTTCATCGTAATGTCTCTGATGATGCGACTGTAGAAGAGTTAGTAAGTCATGTAGAAGAGTGGGTAAACAGGGAGCTTCTTGCCCACCAGGCAAAACGTGAAGGTATCCACCGTGAAGAAGAGTATCGTCGCCGGAAAGAGCAGGTGAAAACAAGCCTTTTAGCATCGATGTATCTCAATCGAACTCTCAATCATGGGGAACCTGTTCTTGAGGAACGGCATATTCAAGCATATTACGATAATTATCGCAATGAGTTTCTTCGCCCAGAACCGTATATTGAATACGAAATGATCTCTTTCTCAAATGCACGACGTGCGTGGGATCTTCGCTCTTCCTTGCGCAGTGGCAATTTTCGTGAGCACATACGCCGCGGACACGGAGATTCTACCTATATCTCTCCAGAGCCAGAACCAGTACGTGTCCTTGAGGATCGTGGCTGTTCTTTTGTAGCATCAATCCGTGAAGGCGGAATTGCAAATCCGCAAAATGTGGGCGGACAAATTCATATTTATCATGTTGTAGCGAAATATGATTCAGGAAGTGTGTACAGTCTTGAAGAGGTTCGTCCTCAGGTAGAACGACGAGCTCGGCATCGGTTGCATACTGCCCGTATAGATAGTTTTATGCAGGAGTTACGAAAAAGTTCCGATTACTTTTTTGACACTGAGTATTTTACACAAAAAGAGGAACGTGAATAACATTTGAGGTGTGTATGGTAAAGCAAGGTCTTATCTCTTTCATATGTATTATGTTGTGTGCCGGATATGCTCTGGGAAGCGATGGTATTGCGGCGATTGTGGGAGATTCTATAATTTTACGTTCGGAAGTTGAAGAGATGGTCGCCTTGGAAATGGAGTCAATGGGGGCTCAGCGCGACCTCATGATGGAAAACATTACCTATGAACAGGTTTTAGAAGAGATGGTTGAGAACATGGTTATTGCCGTGCACGCAGAGCGTGATTCTCTTATTGCAGTGCCTCATGACCGGGTTTCTGCTGCGGTAGAAGAGCGTATCCAAGCGTTACTTCGGGAGAATAACATGACTCGGACAGATCTCGAACGAGAACTGATTGATGGATATGGTATCTCCTTTGATGAGTATGAAGAGCGTCTATTTACTCAGATGCAGAGCCAGATGATTATGCAGAATATTCAGCAGGTGTATCTTAAAACCTCCCTTACTCGCGGTGAGGTGCGAGAAATATTTGAGGAGTATCGCGATAGTATTCCCGGTGTCGGGGAAAGCTACCGCTTTCAAGAAATCAAGATCTCTGTTCAGGCAGATAGTTCTTTGCGGCAAGATTTATACAGTAAATTGATCAATCTTCGCGAGGACATTATTGCTGGAACCCTCACTTTTCCTGAAGCTGCAAAGAAATATTCCGAGGGCCCAAATGCAGCACGGGGGGGGCGTTTAGGGTTTATCTCCAAGGGGGACTTAGCGCTTCGAAATCTTGAGCGTCAAATCTTCTGGTATTCTCCCGGTGATATCTCACCGCCCATTGAAACAAGCATGGGGTTTCACTTGGTCCGAATCACAGGACGGCGTGGAAGTTCCTTAGAGGTTGAGCAGATATTTCTTCCGCTTCCACAAAACACTCAGGCTATTGCTGATGCCCAATTTCTCCTCGACTCTATTGCCTCCCATAGTACCGCTCCGGAGGAGTTTGCCCAAGCCGCTCGAAAGTTTAGTGAAGATCCGATTAGTAAATCCTACGACGGATATACCTCCTGGATGTCAGCTCGGGAGTTACGCGGTACCCTTCGGGAAAAAGTTCGCTCCGAGTCCTATTCTCCTGGCGATATGATTGGCCCATTTCAAGAACGGGATGCTCTATATCTTTATCGTTTTCATGAGTATGAAGCAGATAGGAAGCTCTCTTTTGAACATGATTATCATCGGATAAAAGAGATTGCGGAGAGTATTGCATCGCAGCGAAAAATCTCTGATCTTGCGCGTACGTGGCGGCGAGATATTCTTGTTACGGTGTACTAATGACTGTGGCACAACAGGAGTGTTATGGGCGACTGGCCTCGTTTTATGACACCATGATGTCTCATGTTCCGTATAGCAACTGGGTACATCTTATCAAGGATATTCTGGCTGATTACTGCGAAAAAGAGGATCCTCGGTTGTTTGAAATTGGCGGGGGCACGGGTACCTTAGGGTCAATCCTCGTCTATGAAGGCTTCGCGTATCAAGGGTCTGATTACTCTTTTGATATGTGTCAAGCTGCGTGGAAAAAGGGGCTTGACTATCTCTGTTGTGACTGTAGACACATACCGATTCAGTCTATCTATGATCTCGTCTTTTTCTGTTTTGACGGTATAAATTATCTCCACTCTCTTGATGACTATGCCATGACATTTCTTGAAGTTCACCGTGTGCTTGCACCAGGCGGACTCTTCCTCTTTGATATTACCACGGAGCGCTCATCACGCCTCTTTTTTAACGACTACACAGAGGCAGAGTCCTTTCCCCATGGTGCCTATATTCGCTACTGTACATATGATGTTCCAGAGCGAAAACAGTATAATACCTTTGATATCTTTTATGAGACCGATACAGACCGGTATTGTCGTCAACGTGAAGAGCATGTCCAAACGGTTTTTCCGACTCAGGAAGTATCTGGAGCAATTCCTGAAGACCTATTCCGTATTGTCGGAATGTGGGAAGACTTTGATAGAAGCAATGCAGGCCCACTGGCTGAACGGGTTCATTTCCTTTTACAAAAACGATAATTCATGATAGAGTTTCTCCACGTACAGAAAGTGTATGAAAATGGGTATCCTGCCCTTCGGGATATCTCCTTACACATTGATAAGGGCGAATTTGTATTTCTAACGGGAGAAAGTGGGGCGGGGAAAACGACCCTTCTTAAGCATATTTTTATGGATCTTTTCCCCGATCAGGGGCATGTTTCTGTTGCAGGAATGACATCGGGCGGAAGTTCGCGCCATATGCCCTCGCGTCGGCAGGTACAGCTGTTGCGGAGAAAGATCGGTATCGTATTTCAGGATATCCGGTTGCTCCATGATCGTTCTGTCCTGGAAAATATCACCTTTGCAGCACGAATTGGCCGCAGCCGCGAGCGGGCCGTTCGGAAGAAATCATACGATGTTCTTGCCCGGGTTGGTCTCTCCCATAAATGTGGGAATTACCCGCATCAACTTTCGGGGGGGGAGCAGCAACGAGTTGCCATTGCCCGAGCCTTAGTAAATGATCCACGTATCTTTATTGCTGACGAACCAACGGGTAATCTTGATTATCGAATTTCACGGGAGATTTTTGCTCTGCTTCAAGATATTCACAACAACGGAACAACCGTAGTAATGGCAACCCACGAGCGAAGTTTTATTGAAACAACCCACTATCGTGAAATAGTCCTTCATGACGGCCTACTCCGTTCGGGCGGAGAGGGACGCCGGTTTCAATGTAGTGTGCCCCTTATGGGGGGGTGACTTTTCGTATCTTCGGTTCTACCCGTAGATTTTCAATGCCGCGGAACAATTTTTGGTGATCCCGGTGTTCGCGGATAGTGTCGGAACTAAACTGTTCTTCAAATTTATTCTCTGAGTCAAGGGCGTAGTAAATCTTTCGTTGCCCGCGGATAAACTGCTGGATATACGGGTTTCGTGATGCGCGGATTTCTGCCGGGCTTCCATGAAAAATAATCTTTCCGTTATAGAGCATGGCAATGGAGTCTGCAATTTTATAGGCTGAAGACATATCGTGAGTAATGACGATGGACGTCATGTTCAGCCGGTCCCTCAGGGAGAGTATGAGATCATTGATTTTATCAGACATGATGGGATCAAGGGCTGAGGTGGGTTCATCATAGAGCATTATCTCAGGCTCTAAGGCAACCGCTCGGGCTAGGCCAACACGGCTCTTCATACCTCCGGATAACTCAGCGGGCATAAGATCTTGGATATTCTCAAGACCAACCATTTCAAGACCCAGGGATATTTTTTCTTCAATCGCCTCTTCAGAAAGCGAGGTCCGTTCTCGCAGGCTGAATCCGATATTTTCTCCAACCGTCATTGAATCAAACAGAGCTGCGCCTTGGAAAAGCAGTCCGAACTTTTGCCGGACTTCATCATAGGTTGATGAGTCGGTTGTTGGTGAGGCGATAACACGATTTTTAAAGAGAATCTGACCACCGTCAGGCTTCATCAGTCCCATGATATTTTTCATAATCACACTTTTGCCGTGTCCTGATTGTCCGATAACGCAGAGTATTTCTCCCTGTTGTGCAGAGAATGATACATCTTTTAGTACCACCTTCGGGCCGAAATGTTTCCGTAAATGCCGTACTTCAAGAATGGGGTTTTTGGATTTCATGAGACCTCTATTAGAGAAAAAGAAAGGCAACAAAAAAGTCAATTATTAATATAAGAATGGCGGAGAGCATAAAGGCGCGGGTGGTTGCATTTCCGATGCCTTCGGCGCCCTTTTCGCAGGAAAGACCGAAGTAGGCTCCAGAAAGAGCAATAGCTCCACCAAAGAAGGTGGTCTTAAAAATGCCGAGGAACATATCAAAGGGGTTGAAAAAAAGCTTCAGTCCTGCAACATATTCGTAGAGAGTTACATTTGTTACCAGTAAGGCCGTAACCGTTGAAGAGGCAAAGGCGATTAATTCGCAGAAGATCACCAAGACCGGTAACATGAGCACGGAGGCGACAAATTTGGGGACTACCACATAGCGTAGGTGGTCTAGGGAAAGGCAGTGCAGAGCATCAATTTGTTCTGTTGTTTTCATACTGCCGATTTCAGCTGCGATGGCTGTTGAAATGCGGCTTGCAACAACGAAGGCCGTGAGGACCGGGCCAAGTTCAGTTACAATACTTTTACTTACGGCAAAGCCGAGGTAGGAGAGGGGTATAAACCCCTGAAACTGCATATGTGCTTGAATAACCGTGGCAGCACCGACAAAAAGGGCGGTGATTATCACCAGGGGGAGGGATTCAAGGCCAATGGTTTTCATTTGAGTATGGGTGAGATTCCAGTTTTTACGTATCAGGGGTACACGCCAGAGGGTTGCCGCGGTAAGACGAGAAAAGAGGGCTATATTTTCAACCCATCTGATGATAAACATGCGCCCTGTCACTAGAAACCCTCCGGTTCTTCATGGTGCGTTTTATCAAGATTGTCAAAACGGGTGTATTTTCCAATAAAGGAAAGCTCTACGGTTTCAAGGGGGCCGTTTCGTTGTTTACCGATAATAACCTCAGCGACGTTTTGCAGGTTTTGGTATTCCTCACTGGCTCGGCCTTCAGGCGATTTTCCGAGATAATACGCTTCCCGATATAAGAAGAGTACCAAGTCAGCATCTTGCTCAATAGCGCCAGATTCGCGAAGGTCTGCCAGTTGTGGACGGTTGCTTCCGGTGCGGTTCTCAACGGAGCGATTCAGCTGTGAAAGCGCAATAACAGGAACCTTGAGTTCCTTTGATATTTCCTTAAGAGTTCGTGAAATAGATGATATCTCCAATTGTCTGCTCTCTTCTTTGTCAGTTGATTTCATCAGCTGGAGATAGTCAATAATAATGACTCCCAGATCTTTCTCCTGGGCTTTGATGCGGCGGCATTTTGAGCGAAGTTCCATAGGGTTTAAACTTCCTGAATCATCAATATAGACAGGGGCTTTATACATTTTTCCCGCGGCATTTCCCAAGGCGGCAAAGTCTTTCTTGCTGAGAAACCCACCGCGGAGTTTGTTCATCTCTACCGATGCTTCAGAGCAGAGCATCCGATGCATGAGCTGTTCCCGGGGCATCTCGAGGGAGAACAGAGCTACGGGACGTCGCTCACCGCCTTGGATACCGATATTTGATGCTAAGGAAAGGACGAAGGCGGTTTTCCCCATACCGGGTCGTGCTGCAATGATAATCAGTTCCCCCGGGTGAAGTCCCGTGGTAAAACGATCTAAATCATGAAATCCGGTTTTTAAGCCGGTTACCCCTCCGTTGTTCGAGATCTGTTCAAGTTTGGTAAAGGTATCTTTTAAAAGCTCTCCCATGAGCACAGGGCGATTGCTGATATTCTCGTCGGAGATACGAAATATTTTCTGTTCAGCCTGATCCAAAAGTTCACGTGCATTGATATCATTTTCAAAGCATCCCGTGGCAATATCGGTGCTTTCGTGAATAAGACGCCGGAGAATTTTTTTCTGGTGTAGAATTTCAATATACTTATCGATATTGGTTGAGGTCGCTGTTGTTGTGACCAGTTGTGAGAGATACACCTCTCCACCCACAAGATCGAGTTTTTCCAGAGAACGGAGCTTTTCAGCTAATAGGGCGACATCAACCGTATGTTCTTCGTTTGCAAGGGTTCGCATGGCAGAAAAGATTGTTCGGTGTTCCCGAAGGTAGAAATCGTCCTCTGAAAGACTCTCCATGGCAGTATCAAGAACCGACTCATCTATAAGGGCCGATGCGAGAACACATTTTTCCATGTCTGACGAATGAGGGGGTACACGAAGTGCTCCACCTGATTCGCGGGAGGAAGACGGGGCTGTTGAATTCATTCACTGCTCTCCTTTTGTGCATGAGAACTTTCTAACAGGGCACGAAATCGCTGCAGGGTTTCCCAGGTACTTTTTTTAGGCTGGCATTTCGTAAGAGGGCCGCTGGGTGGTATGTTACCATAAGGGGGATATTCTTGTAGTGAAATACGTGATTTTGTAATGATTTTATACTGTCGGTTTCTTGCAAGAGGGTGTGAGCGGCCACACGCCCCAAGAGAAGTATTGCCCGTGGTTGTACAATTGAGATTTGTTTTTCTAAGTAGGGAAGACAGGTTTGGGCCTCATCGGTTGCGGGATCACGGTTTTCCGGCGGGCGGCATTTAACAATATTTGAAATAAAAAGATCTTCGTGGCGACTAAGAGATATGGCCTGCATCATTTTTGTGAGTAGTTCTCCTGCTTTACCTACAAAGGGAAGTCCTTTTTGATCTTCCGAAAACCCCGGTGCTTCGCCAATAACAAAGACTGAAGCATCGACATTTCCTGCGCCAAAAACTGCCTTATGTCTCCCTGTGTGCAGGGGACAACGTTGACACACCGCAACCTCCCGAAACAGCTCTATGAACAAGCTCCGTTTTTCTTCACGGGAGAGACGCGTTTTTGTTCCTTTTTTCTGAGGCGCATGTTGCAGGCAAGAGGGCACAAGGATTTCTCCAGGCAATCCCTGCTCCCGCACGTGTTGACAGTATTGTGCATAGGCGTCATTCATTTTCATTTACCGGTTGAAGTGTTCACCACTCTGGAAAATATACTATGGAGAAATAGCGTGGGTCTTTTCCGTGTTGTCTCAATGCTGTTGTTCCATGGATATATATTTATTTTTTTTAGGGAGATGTATGGATATTCCACGTATTCTTCGCTCGGCAATACAACAAAGAATGTTTCCCGGAGCAGTTGTGGGGACGGTTGATTCGAAGGGGGTAGAGCGAATCTACTGTTGCGGAAAATCGCAATACATAGAAGGTGAACCGCTCACGGCTTGTTCAATTTTTGATGCTGCGTCTTTAACGAAGGTCTTGCCCACCTCTGTTCTTGCATTGATGGCCATAGACCAGCAGGCCTGTTCCCTCACCACTCCCGTTCATACGATTCTGCCACGTTTTACGGGGCCACATAGCAGGGGTGTGACAGTGCAGCACCTGCTTACGCATACGGTTCCTTATGAGATTCCGCTCTCAAAGCTGAAAAATCGCAGTGCTGAAGAGATCTTTAATACTATCGTTACAACGGGGTTTTCCCGCTCTCCCGGTCGTGACTACGCCTACTGTAATGCCACAAGCATTGTCTTAGGACGAGTGGTGGAGGCTCTTTGGGGACAACCTCTTGATGTGCTCGGGCAGACCCGCCTTTTTAGCCCCTTAGGAATGAAAGATACCACCCTCCATACCCCGCGCAGTATGGGGCGTGTGGTACCCACAGAGGTTGATACATGGCGCGGTCGTGTGATACGGGGAGAGGTTCATGATGAAAGTGCATGGGTACTGCAAGATCTGCTCACTCCCGGTTCTGCCGGTCTTTTTACTACGGCTCCCGATATTCTCCGGTTTCTACAAGTTCTTTTACACGCACCGCAACAGTTGTTTTCTGAGGCAATGTGTGACCTAATTGTGCAAAATTATGGAGAGCCTCTGGGCAAGTCTATTGGTTTGGGATTCGAGAGAAATCAACCGCGGTATATGGGCTCTTATGTGTCTCCGGGTACGGTGGGTAAGACCGGTTTTACGGGGTGTCATTTTGTTGCCGATCGTACCAAAGGAAAGGGGCTTGTGCTTCTTTCAAACAGCACCTACCCTCGTCGTAAATACGATGCACGCCGCATAGATCGAGTACGGCGTGCCGTGACAGATTCTTTTTTTCTTAAGAGATTTTTGTTATAATCTCTTCTGCGATGGAATCCAGCTGTTTGCCTTCAGTGTCAATGGTTACATGGGCATATTGCCTGTAGAGGTCAGTACGTTCTTGGAAAAGTGCGTCTAGACTCTGATCTGGTCGTCGTGCAATGCCCCGTGTATCAAAATTGGGTATGCGTCGGCGAATTTCCTCAAGGGACGCTTCGAGATACACAAGGGTAGAACCCTTTTGGAGATGCTCCATGGCCCGTGCTCCGTATACGGCGCTGCCACCGGTGGCGATAACGTGGTTATCTACATTAAGCTTGCATATTTCCTGTTCTTCTATGTCGCGCAGGTGCAAATGTCCCCGTGTATCGATGATTGATTGCAGACTCTCCTGATGATTAATCTGTATGAGGATATCTGTGTCAATAAAACCTTTGGCAGAAAGCTTTGCCAGAATAATTCCAACGGTACTTTTTCCTGCGCCTGGCATGCCGATTAGGGTGATATTATTGTTCATTCGTTCCCCGTATGAGAAAAGATCTCAAAGATTTTGTCCTTAGTCGGTTTGAATATAAATTACTTTATACTCAAGTAAGATTCTTTTTGGAAAGTATGCTTGGGGAGGTTTTTTTTGAGTGAACATAAGATCGTTGTTATCGTACCAACCTACAATGAGAAAGAGAATATTGTACTTCTTATTCCAGAAATAAAAAAACATCTTCCTCAAGCAGATATTTTGGTGGTGGATGATAACTCTCCCGATAAAACATCCATGGCTGCGAAAGAGGTTGGAGAAAAGTACTCCGGTGTATATGTTCTGGATCGTGAAGCAAAGGAAGGCCTTGGAAAAGCATACGTAAGCGGATTTCGTTGGGCGCTTCAAAAGGGATACGATCTCATTTTTGAAATGGATGCAGATTTCTCTCATGACCCGGCATACTTACCTGATTTTGTTGCCGCTGCACAGGAACATGATCTTGTGATCGGCTCTCGGTACATTACGGGGGTAAACGTTGTTAATTGGCCTTTGAGTAGGCTTCTCCTAAGTTATTTTGGAAATGTTGCAGCTCGATGTATTGCCGGATTACAGATCCGTGACTGTACGGGGGGATTCAAATGTTTTCATGCCCATACCTTGCGTGCCATTGATCTTTCTAAAGTAACCTCTTCGGGATACTCGTTTCAGGTAGAAGTAAATTATTACGTTCAGGAACAGGGGCTGAGTATACATGAGATTCCGATCATATTCAAAGATCGAGTCCACGGGGTTTCAAAAATGTCAACAGCTATTATTCGTGAGGCCGTGGCACTTCTCTGGAAACTACGACTAAAAAAGATTCTCTCCTTTTCTTAAGAGCGTAATATCGCCTTTGTTTGAAAGGTATAGTAATACTTATGGAGCGGTTTTACGTGGAAGGGTTTCTGCGTGAGCGGGAGAAAAAATGATTTCAGTACTCATTGTTCATTATAAAACAGAGGCTTTGTCTCGAGCGACGCTCAATGCGGTGTATGCGTCAAATCCGTGCCCCCCTCTTGAAGTAATTCTTGTGGATAATAACTCCCAGGATGGGTCTGCGCAAGGGCTTTCGCGGGAGTTTCCGCAGTTACGCGTCTTGTACATGGAAGAGAATCTTGGTTTTGCTCGAGCCAATAATGTAGCCCTTGCAGAAGCGACAGGAGATGTGCTACTCCTTCTTAATTCAGATGTTGTTCTCGAAAAAGACGCCTTGTCACGGGCCTATGAACTCCTGATGTCTCACAAGGATATCGGCTGTGTGGGAGCACGGCTTACTCTGCCTGATGGCTCGTTAGATCACGCATGTCATCGGGGGCGGGTAACACCCTTGAGTGCCCTCTATTATTTTACGGGGCTTGCAAAGCGGTTTCCCAACTCACGTCGATTCGGCCAGTATACACTCTCCTGGATGCCCTTGGAGAGTCCACACGATATCGATGCACTTTCCGGTGCGTTTTGCTGTATTCGTCGTGAGGTCTATGCACGCATTGGTCCCCTTGATGCGCAGTATTTTATGTACGGCGAAGATTTGGATTGGTGTGCAAGGATACGCCAAGCTGGATGGCGTATCTATTACGATTCACGCATAAAAGGAATTCATTATAAAGGGGGAAGTAGCGGAAAACGTCCTTGGTGGCTTGTCTATGAGTTTTATCGGGCCATGTGGATTTATTACGATACGCATCATGCTCCTGCGGCATCTTTGCTTGAAAAGATTTGTGCAAAGGGGGGCATCGCTCTTCTCTGCGGGATTGCTCTTTTACGAAATTGTATAAAGAGGAGAATACGGTGATACAAGCAACATTTCGCTGGCTCTCCCTGCTGAAGCTAGGGGTTGATACTGTGGCGATTTCCCTCAGCTTGGTTTTGGCGTATCACATCCGTTTTTCTTCCTTTTTTCATGATCAACTTCAGGCGCATAAACCGTTTTATGAACACTTCATCGGCCTCATATTTATCTTGCCCTTGTTTCTTTTTCTTTCTTTCTTGTCAGGTCTCTATAGAAGTAGGAGCCACTATTTCCGTCGCGAGCTCTTTCTTCGTATTATTCGAGCTCATGTAACTGGTACGTTGGGGGTATTGTCCCTTCTTTTTGTGCTGCGTACTATTCACTATTCTCGATGGATGATTGTTGCCTTTGCCCTTTTGTCCCCCCTTTGTACGTATGGTGGCCGTTCTTTCCTCTCTTTGTATCTCAAGAGGTTGCGAAAGCGTGGTATCCTTACTATACAGGCAGCACTGGTAGGTTCTCCCGATGAAATGCGTTTTTGTGCAGAAAAAATTCTCGCGCACCCCCAGACAGGATATACACTTGTCGGAGCATTTACGGAAGAACAAGGGGCAGAGATTCCACTTGTGTATCTTGGGGGATATAATGATCTTGAGAATGTTGTTATAGAGCGGGGTATTGAAGAAGTTCTTATTACCCTGCCCTTATCTGAGTGGGAAACCATAGGGAGGCTTGTGAAGGAGTGTGACTATATTGGCGTGAAGTCCCATATTGTGCCGGGCTTAACCCCCTTTCTTTCATCAAAGCCTTCTGTTGATATTCTTGAAGGGATGCCGCTTATATCAATCCACCATGTTCCTTTGGATGATCCCTTTAATAATATGATTAAACGTTTTTTCGATATTCTGTTTTCAATTTCATCCTTAGTGGTACTTTCCCCGGTTCTTTTACTCGTTGCTCTTCTGATAAAATTGACCTCACGAGGGCCAGTTATCTATGCGCAAAAACGGGTGGGCTTAAATCGACGTGAATTTAATATGTATAAGTTCCGTACCATGACGCACTGCCCAGGGCAGCAGGATGAACAGCCGGGATGGACTGTTAAAAATGATCCGCGGAGAACTCCCATTGGCGCTGTGTTGCGGGCGGGGAGTATTGATGAGTTTCCCCAATTTTTCAATGTCCTTAAGGGAGATATGTCTGTTGTGGGGCCACGTCCTGAGCGCCCTTATTTTGTCGAAGAATTTCGTAAAACTGTTCCTGATTACATGATAAAGCATCATGTGCGCCCCGGAATTACGGGGTGGGCCCAGATTTGTGGATGGCGTGGAGATACCGATATTGAAGAACGTATTCGCCATGACTTGTTCTACATAGAAAATTGGAGTATTTCCTTAGATCTTCTTATTATTTTAAAAACTCCATTTTGCGGTATGATTAACCCCAATGCTTACTGATGCTGTTCCAGCCGTAGGTTTTCTATGAGGAATAATGGGGTGCTCTTTTGCGGGATGAAACCACGTGGTTTTTACGGTATCTCTTTTTCTAAGACTCTTTCTTCTGCGGCTATTATTTTATTGTATATGCCTAGGGTATATACTATTTTATGGGGAACGAAGTGCAGAATTGCCGAGAGGAGCCTTTTATGATAGAACTGATTAATGAACTTGAAAATAAAGTGAATGAATTATTGGGTGCCGTGGACGAAAAGAAGCGTCATATAGAGCATCTCAATGGTGAGATTCATGAGAAAAACGAGTATATTCATGAGGTAGAAGAGCAGAATAATCGCCTTGAACAGGAGCTGCAACAGATTCGTGAAGATGCAGGGCAACGACAGGACTCCCTCAATCAAGCGGGAGAACGGCTAAGATCGATCATCAACAGGATCAATGAAACACCTCAATAATCCTAGGCACCCCTTTGCAGAACACAAATGTAACCATACGTATCGATAATAAAGAGTACACTATTCGCGGTGACATTGATGCGGAGCGTTTGAAGGCCGCCGTGGAACTTTTAAACAATCGGATTGATGCGTATAAAAAAAGAGCAATCGCGATGAGTTGCGTTCCATCGTCATGGCTGCTCTTAGTATTGCCATGGAACGAAATGATGGAGCAGAGTCTTCGGCCCATTTAGATGCAACCTTTGGAGAGTGTCGGGGAAGACTTGAAGATTTGATTAAAAAACTACGAGAAATAGATACTGAGTAGAGTGAAATAAATTAAAGAATTATCAGGAGAAAAGATGGAAATGAATTCGATTATACTAGTAATTTTTGTAGCCCTCTCCTTTGGGTTTGGATTTTTCTGGAGAATCTTAGTTGATAAGAAATATTTGGAAAAACGTCGTAAAGAGGGTGAACAGGAAAAGAATATGCTTATTACCAAGGGACGCGATGCGGCAGAACTGGTAAAAAAAGAAGCGTACCTTGCAGGTCGGGATGAGTGGTATGCAGAAAAGGAAAAGCATGATAAAGAGCTTGAGGAGCGTAAAGAGGCTGTTCGTGCTGAAGAGGTGGAACTCCGCGATGAAAAAAATCAGCTTCAACTCGAGCAGGAGCGTCTTGAAACACAGCTGGAAGATCTTACTGCTCGGACCAAGTTTATCGAAACCCGGGAAAAAAGTGTGAGCTCGAAAGAGAAAGAGCTGAGTTCTTTGATTAAAAGTCAGAATGATAAGTTAACGCGTATTGCTCATATGACTCAGGAAGAAGCACGTAAAACCTTATTAGATAATTTAGAGCACCAGATTCGTACCGAGAATGCTGAGTTGATCAAGGAGCGTCATGATGAAGCGGTTGAAAAAGCAGAAGAAGAAGCCCGGGAGATTGTTCTTCAGGCAATTCAGCGTTCTGCCGCGGATACTACGGCAGAGTCAACAGTATCAGTTGTTACCCTTCCCAATGATGATATGAAAGGGCGGATTATTGGTCGTGAAGGCCGTAATATTCGAACCTTTGAAGAGCTGACGGGGATCGATGTTATTGTTGATGATACACCGGAAGCAGTTATACTTTCTAGCTTTGATCCGGTACGGAGAGAGGTAGGACGCCTTGCGCTACAGGAATTGGTTCAGGATGGTCGGATTCATCCGGGGCGCATAGAAGAGATGATAAAAAAGTCAGAGCAGAAGCTTGATAAAAAGATGAAAAAAGCGGTGGAAGATATGATGTTGGAATTGAATGTACACCGCTTGAAACCGAAGATGATAGAGTTGATGGGGAAATTGAAGTATCGAACATCGTACGGACAAAATGTTTTGCAGCACTCCTATGAAGTTGCAATCTTTGCTGAACTTATTGCCGCTGAAATGGGTTTTGATCCAAAGCCAGCCGTTCGAGCGGGGTTTCTCCATGATATTGGAAAGGCTATCGATCGCGAAGTTGATGGGACGCATTCTGAAATCGGTGCGGAACTTGCCCGAAAATATGGCGAAAACGACATTATTTGTAATGCCATTGCGGCTCACCATGAAGATGTGACTCCCATTTCAGTATATCCGGTTATCGTACAGGCTGCCGATTCTATTTCATCAAGTCGTCCCGGAGTGCGTAAGGAGACCCTTGAGAAATATGTTAATCGCCTAACAAAGCTGGAGGAGATTTCTGACTCCTTCACAGGGGTGAAAAAGGCTTATGTGATACAGGCGGGACGTGAAATACGTATTATCGTTGAGCCTGAAGCAATATCCGATGCACAAGCTGAAGAGCTGGCTCGAAATGTGGCGAAGAAAATTGAGCGTGAAATGGAATATCCGGGGCAAATTAAGGTGACCATTATTCGTGAGATTCGCCACTCAGAGTTTGCTAAATAGGGCCGTATGCGGATTCTCTTTGTAGGAGATGTTTTTGGTGATGTTGGGCGGCGGGTGTTATCAGAACATCTTCCGCGTATTAAAGATGAGTATTGTGTAGATATGGTGATTGCCAACGGAGAAAATTGTGCCGGTGGTCGCGGTATTACACCAAACTATGCGCGAAAATTCCGTAAATACGGTGTGGATATTATTACCGGTGGAAACCACTCTAAAGAGCAAGAGGCCGTTTTTTCTGATCCACGGTGTGCAACATATGTTCTCCGGCCTGCAAATAGCTCGTCCATTGCTGCAGGGGAGGGAGTACTTTCCTTTTCCTGTCTTGGTGAGTCTGTCATAGTAATTAATCTGTTGGGGCGGATCTTTCTTCGTGGTAAACGGATGTGTCCCTTTGTGGCTGTGGACGGTATTCTGCAAAAGCTCTCCTCTGAAGAAAAGGTGATTCTTGTTGATTTTCATGCTGAGGCAACAAGCGAAAAGGTTTGTATGGCGCATTATTTAGACGGGCGGGTTTCTGCGGTGGTGGGGACACATACTCACGTACAAACCAACGATGCACGTATTTTTCCCCACGGAACGGCTTTTATTACTGATGCCGGCATGACTGGCCCCGAATTTTCAGCCATTGGAATGAAACATGAGCAGGTTCTTGACAAGATTCTCACCGGAACAAATGTGCCCTTTACGCAAGCTCATGCCGGGGCGATGTTTAATGGGGTTCTCTTTGATATTGATTCAAAGAATGGGCTGGCAACTTCCGTATTGCCCCTCTTTTTTCGGTACTACTAAAACAGTATGAGTGAAGCATATTTTCAGTCCCCCCGAGAGCGAAGTGCTCCCTATACGGTTTCAGAAGTTAATGCAGGAATCTCTCATATTCTCAGCGACACGGTTGGAACGATGCTGTATGTTACAGGAGAAGTTCTTTCGTGCAAGCATGCCTTTTCCGGACACGTATATCTTACTCTCAGCGATGGGGTATCAAAAATATCAGCAGTTCTGTGGAAATGGGCTGTTCCCTATGTAACAGTAATGCCGGTTGCGGGGGATGCCGTGTGTTGTATAGGGGGCGTGCGGGTCTATGAAAAAGGGGGCGTGTATCAGCTTGATCTGCGTAATATCTGGAGTGTCGGCCTTGGAAATTATGAAGAAATGTTGGAGCAACGCTATCGTCTCTTGGCAAAGGAAGGGATATTTGCAGAGGAACGCAAACGCCCTTTACCGAAACGCATTCGTCGTATTGGGCTCATTACCGGTGAAGAGAGTGCTGCTTTGTACGATATGGTACGTACGATTCATACCACTGCGCCCTATCTCCATATACTTGTTGTTCCGGCTGTGGTACAAGGAAGCAAGGCGCCGGAGTCCTTGGTACGTGCTGTAGAGAGAATGAATGCACACGCTCAGGTGGATCTATGTATCCTCGGGCGCGGTGGTGGGGCGAAAGAAGATTTAAGTGCCTTTGATACAGAAGCAGTTGTTCGTGCCGTGGCTGCTTCTGAGATCCCTGTTGTGTGTGCCGTAGGACACCAGATTGATCGCAGTTTATGCGATCTTGCTGCAGATCTTTCCTGTTCCACCCCGACTGCCGCAGCGCAGGCCGTACTGCAACGCTGTGATGATACGGAGGGGGTGGTAGAAGAGCTTTCTCAGCGTCTTGTCTCCTCTATGGTGGCGCTTTGGCAGCAAAAAGAAGGAAAATATAGCGCCATGGTGGCGCGTACAACATTTTCGAAGTATATTAGAAACATTGCGCGGCGTGCGGAGTATGTGCACAGCCTTGAAGAACGCCTCAAGCGGTCTTGTGCAGCCCTTGTTGAGAAAAAGCATCACAGTATGCTTCTTGCCATGCATCGTCTGCATGGTGCAAGTCCCCATGCAATATTGCGCCGCGGCTATGCAGCAGTATTGCGGGATGGAGCTCCCGTTACATCTCAAGCTGATACTGCAGCGGGTGAGCTCTTGCAAGTGCGTTTTTATGATGGGACTGTTTTAGTACGGGTGGAGAAGGAGGATTCGTGACAGCAAAGAGAAAGAAATATACCTTCGAGGAGTCCTTGGAGGCCCTTGAACAGGCTGTTTCTGCCTTAGAGTCTGGTGATATGCCCTTAGACGCAGCTATCCAGGAGTTTGAATCGGGTATGAAAGCGGTAAAACGGTGTCGGACAGATCTTTCCCGGGCGGAAGGAAAAATACGCAAATTGGTTGAGCAGAGTGATGGCGAATATGTGGAAGAGTTGCTTGATTTAAAACTGGATACGTTAAACGAAGGAGAGGTTACTTTTGAGTGATTTACAAAGTTATTTACAATCCTGTACAGAAAAAATAGAAGAAACCCTTGATGAGTTGCTGCCTTCGAAAGAACTCTATCCCCAATCTATTCATTCACTCATGCGGTACAGCATGTTTGCGGGGGGAAAAAGAATTCGTCCGGCCCTTTTAATAACAGCTCATGAATCCTGTGGAGGAGATTGCTTTGCTCGTAATGCCCTGTATACAGGGGCTGCAATTGAAATGCTTCATACTTTTTCCTTGATTCATGATGATCTTCCCTGTATGGATGATGATGATTTTCGTCGGGGAAAACCAACAGCACATAAGGCGTATTCTGAATCTTTGGCAGTGTTAGGAGGAGATGCTCTCTGTATCTTTGCCTATGAAGTCTTAAGTCGTACTGATAATATGGCGGTTGTGGCAGAGGTATCACGTTGTTTAGGTACTGCGGGTATGATTGGTGGCCAAGTGGTTGATATTGAGTCTGAAGGTAAGGGTGTTACCTTATCTACAGTTGAATATATACATAAGAATAAAACAGCAGCCCTTATTCGCTGCTCTCTTGTCTGTGGCGCCTTGCTTGCAGGAGCATCAAAGAAAGAGGTAGATCTCCTTGGAGAGTATGGTGAGTCTCTGGGGGTTGCGTTTCAAGTAATTGATGATATCTTGGATTGTACCAGCTCTACGGATGTCTTGGGAAAGAATGTGGGGAGTGATTTAGAAAAGGGGAAAGCCACGTGGCCTGCCTTAACATCCCTGGAAGAATCGCGACGGTATGCTCATGAACTCACTGCGCAGGCAAAAGAGTGTGCTGCCCAGTTTGGGGCCGCCGGAGAACGGTTAATAGAAGTGGCGCACTATTTGGAAGAGCGCATACATTAATACCTTGCACATCTGCGGAAGCAATGGCATACTGTAAAGAGATAATTATTTTTATGGAGGTTGTATGAAAATCGTATTACCTGTTGATATGTCAGAGGTTACGGATTTTGTTGTGCAAGAGTCTATTTCTGTGCTTAAGGCCATGGGAGGCAGTGTTGAGCTTGTCCATGTGCTCCAGTCTATTCCTGAAGCATTAATTTTTGATGAAAGCCTTTCTGTACTTCCTTATACCTATGGCATGGAAGAGATTGAGGCTGATCGAAAAAAACTTTTGGCGCGTATTAAGGAACGTTTTCTTCGTGAAGAGATTCCCTGCGATATTGTATTACTTGATGGTGATCCAGCCGACGAAATACTCACATATATTTCACAGAGCAATTGTGACTGGGTTGTTATGGGGTCTCATGGGCATGGTGCATTGTACCATCTCGTCTTGGGCAGTGTGAGTGAAAAGGTTATTGATAAGGCGTGTTGTCCTGTGTTGGTTGTGAAAAAACAGAAGAAATAAGGTGGGTATGGAAGAACAGGTGCGGTTGAATAAGTATATGGCCTCATGTGGCATCGGATCTCGTCGGCACTGTGACACCTTGATTCGGGCCGGAAAAGTATGTGTTAATGGGCAGCATCCAGAGTTGGGGCAGAAGATAACACCTGGGAAAGACACCGTAGAATATGAAGGGCGCCCCCTCGTTCCTTCTCCCGAAGATACACATTTGATTCTTCATAAACCTCGCGGGGTCATTGTATCAGCCTATGACCCCCATAATCCCTACACTGTGTACGACCTTCTGAAAGAAAAGGGGATTACTGTGCCGGGGTTACAATATGTTGGCCGTTTGGATAAAGATTCTGAGGGGCTTCTTTTATTTACAACCCGGGGGGATCTCAATAATGCTTTAACGCATCCGCGGTTTGAAATAAAGAAAGAGTATTCGGTTCTTGTTGCGGATGAAATTCCTGATACGGTTATTGCAAGAGTGCTTTCAAGGGGAATTGTTTCAGAGGGAGAGCTCTTGCGTGCAGGACGAATTCTTCGTCGTGATTCTACTTCAGAAGGGGTGTGGTATACCGTTACTTTGTATGAAGGAAAGAATCGACAAATACGGCGTATGGTGTCTACCATGGGAACACGGGTACTTCGTTTAATACGACACCAATTTGCGACGCTTCGCCTTGGTGACGTATCATACGGAGAGTATCGATATCTCACTGGTCGTGAGATCCGTGGGATATGTAGAAAAGTACATCTCTCGTAGACGGTTATCCGTCAAATACATTCGTAACGGGAGATTCTCCCAGAAGAGCCTTGTTTATTTTATCTTTTAGATTTCCTGAATACCGAAAGAGGGGAACCATTCGCTCCCGTAAGGGCACAACTTCCCCAGTATGAATATTTCGTGCCGGTCGCGGTTTCCTTTTTTTGGGATAAAATGTTCCGAATCCTCGAATTTCAAAGGTTTGATTTGCTTCAAGGATCGAAGAAATTTCTTCGATAAATGCTTCAATAATATCCTTTACTTCAGTTTGGGTAAGACCTGTTTGATTTGCGATCTCAATAACAATCTCACGTTTCGTAACGGTGTTGGACATACATCCCCCTTTTTTTCTTGAGTATGTGATGATTTTTGTATGATGTCAACTAAAATTCGGTGCAGGAGTTCCAAAAAGTGAGCTAAATGTTTTTTGAAATATCTCTGCTGCTGTTTTCTCGGAGATGCCGAGTACTGTAGCAATATATTTACCAATGAGATAGGCGTTTTGGGGTGTGTTTGCTTTTCCGCGGTATGGCTCAGGAGAAAGGTAGGGTGAATCTGTTTCTATAAGAATCTTTGCAGGATCGCACGCCCTAATAACCGTATCAAAATGGGCATTTTTAAAGGTGATGATTCCAGAAAACGAGATATGGTATCCTGAATTGCAAATACTGCGCGCTGTTTCAGCATCCCCGGTATAGCAATGAAATAGAGCACGGTGTATCTCTTCTTCTTGGAGAATGTTTAGGACATGCCGTTCTACCCCACGAGAGTGAAGAATGACGGGCAGGTCTTTTGTTTTCGCAAGGCGAAGTTGTCTTCGAAAGAGTTTTTCCTGTTGTGCCATGGGAGGGTATGCGTTTTGTATCCCATCCATTCCAATTTCACCAATGGCAATAATTCCCGGTGTATCTACTAGGGAAGAGAGGGTTTCTATGTCCGCGGCGTGGGCTTCACGCAGGGCTGATTCGGGAGAAATTCCGCATGCCCCATAGAGCGAAAGTGTGGTGCTGCCCTGAAGCACTTGTTTCTGTACCTCCATACTGGTAGGTACATCAGTTGCCGTGGTGACAAGGGTAGTAACACGGTGTCGTGCGGCCTGTTCATAGAGAGAGGCCAGTTCTGTTGATGAACAGTTGTAGAGGTGGCAGTGACTGTCTATCCACATATTATTGTCCGAAAACGGCGTTCCAGTCTGCACGAGAGAGCTCAGTAACCCCCTCTGGAGTTATACGGGTAAAGCGGATTCGCTGTCCGGAAAGATCTAAGGGTTCTCCATTGAGTGTATAGGTGACGGCACTATTATTGCCCACATTTATATGAATGCTGTCACTTGCTTCTAAGAGAATCGTCTGGTCGTAGTAGATACCATTCTCAACCCTGCGTCCATCTGCATAAATTTGCATCCATGTAGAGTCTGAAGAGATGTCGAGGGATATTCTGAGAGCTTCTGAATCAGTGGTATTGCTGGTGTCGGCGGTGGGAGTATGGGTCGTGTCGTTATCATCCTGTGCAGGAACGGCGGGCTCTTCCGTGTCTTGAGGAAAGGGATCAGGATACGATTCGTGCTCCGGTTGGGGAGTCGAAGGTTCCTGTTGGAGGGTATCCGGTGTTTCCTCGATATCCTCCTGATTTTGTTGATGCAGGATGTAGGCAAAAATACCCACAAGAACAAATATCACAGCAATGGGAAGGAGGTGGCTATGTTTTTTTTCGTCTTGTACGTTAATAGTAATGGTGTTTTGTCGTTCCCGTTGTGGGTCGGGGAGTACATTATTTGTTTCATCGGCATATTTTTTCAGCAGGCGGTCTACATCAAGGTCAAGATAGGTGGCAATAGTCTTGATATAGACTCGTCCGTAGGGGGGGGCGGGCAAAGTCTGATACTCTGATTTCTCCAGAGCTTCAATATAGACTTCGTTAATTTTTAGATCTTCCGCAATATGTGCTATGGAGATACGTCGTTTTACTCGTTCTCGTTTTAAGATTTCTCCCACACGCTCTTGTTTTGGTTGTTTGGAGGATTCTTCATTTTTCGAATGTTCGGGAGGGGTGTTTGGGTTGAACGAAGGGGTATCATTTGTATTCATGGCGCGTATCCTGTTGTATGGTGTACTGTCGAAGCAGTTCGATGGTTTTTGCGGGGGGAAGGCCCATTACATTATAAAAGCATCCTGAAATGGAGGCAACGAGCAGAGCGCCTGCTCCCTGTATTCCATATGCTCCTGCCTTATCACCGTAGAGGTTAAAAGAAAGATATCGTTCTATGTCATATTCAGAGAGAGGCCGAAATGTGACCTCTGTTGATTCCGTTGTTACAAGTGAGATCCCGCGTTGCCGGTGGAGTACTGCCACAGCGGTTATTACGGTATGAGATCTTCCCGAGAGCTGTTTGAGCATACGGCGGGCATGCTTTCTGTCATGAGGTTTTCCCAAGACTGTGCCATCAATCTCTACAACCGTGTCTGCAGCGAGGATTACCCTCTGTGCATACTGAGAGGGGAGTGAAGAGGCCTTGGCTGTAGCAAGGGTTGTAATGGCTTTCTCTACGGGTGCTGTTTCAAAATAGGTATGCTCTGATTGAACAGTTCCGGGACAAACCTCTACGGTAATTCCCATGTAGTCTGAAAGTATTTCCTTACGTCTCGGCGACTGAGATGCAAGGACGAGGGGAGCTGATTCTTCTTTAAACCACGGAACTGCGGGAGCATTATATTCCGGCAATACGACCTCCCAAGGCAATAATAAGTACTATGCACGCAAGTAGGGCAAAGATTTTTACTGCTTTTTCTTGTAAATTCATTGGTGTATCCGGATAAATTTCATCTAGAAATATACGTGATCGGTGATATGAAAGGGTACTATCACGGAAAATTTAATCTGGATACCCCTGGATGTTTAAAACCAAGAATTATTACTGTGCAATATGGGAGATCTTCCCCCTGTTTTTCGTAGACTAACTTGACAATGGATATGATCGAAGTCTATATTGTGGGTTACTAAAAATAAGAAGAATCATGAATGAAGCTAAAAAAAGACAGGCCTGACGGAGTTGATCTGCATATCCATAGTGTCCACTCAGATGGAGCAAATACGGTGGACGAATTGATCGGTATTGCCCGGGAGCGGGGTCTTGCCGCCATATCTATAACAGATCACGATACCTTGGATGCGTATCCCTATGCTATCGAAGAAGGAAAACGGTGGGGGATTGAAGTTATTCCCGGTACAGAGCTTTCCTGTGAGTATAAGGGAACGGACATTCATATTCTCAGTTATTTTCTCGACTATGAAAATACGGAACTGAGACAGATGTTGAAGAACATGCGCGATGCGCGGTATTTTCGTGCTAAGAAGATGGTTACAACCTTAAATAGTCTTGGGGTTGACCTTCGTTTTGAAACGGTTTTGCGTTTTTCCCGTGGAGGGGCTATTGGACGCCCGCATATTGCAACTGCGCTTCTGCATGAGGAGTTTGTCTATTCATTTCGAGAGGCCTTTGATAAATATATTGGTTACGATTCTCCTGCTTATGTCGAAAAAATGCACGTGACTCCCGAAGAGATCTTTTCTCTTGTTCGTCGTGCCGGCGGTGTACCCATTCTTGCTCATCCTGGTGTGACCGCTGTGGATGATTTTTTGCCTGAGTTGGTGCAGCAGGGGCTTGCAGGACTTGAGGTCTACCACTCTGACCATGGAAAGGCAACTCGTAAGCGGTATGCCGCTTTTTGCAAAAAGCACCGTTTGTTATTTACGGGTGGGTCGGATTTTCATTGTGATATGCATCGCCCCGGACAAAGCATTGTTGGTGACCCGTATATTCGGTACAGCTTGCTTGCGGGACTGAAAAAAAGATATGCGAGTTTTTTATAAGAGGTCTCCATGAATATTGTGCCTGTAATTCTTGCTGGTGGTATTGGTGAGCGATTTTGGCCGGCGAGTCGTTCTTCCCGTCCCAAACAGCTTCTTTCTCTTGCCAGTGATGCCCCCCTCATTGTTGATACCTTGAGACGGGTTGTGCCACTTTGTGAAGGTGGTGTTCGTCCCGTAATTCTTACTTCGCGTACCTTAGCACCTCTGTTCCGCACGTCCCTGCTAAAAGAGTACTCCTTTGATATTTTGGCTGAGCCCGTAGGAAAAAACACTGCTCCTGCCATAGCTGCTGCAGCATTTTTTTGCCGTCAGACATATGGAGATGCAGCAGTCATGGCAGTTGTTTCTGCAGATCATGCTATTTCTCCCGTACAAGGGTTTCTTGATACGGCCAAATACGGAGCAGAACTTGCACATCAATTGAAACGGTTAGTGGTGTATGGTATTCCACCAACACGCCCTGAGACAGGGTATGGGTACTTGGAGCTGGGTGAGCTACGGGAAGAGCGTGGTGCGTGTCGTTCCTATGAGTTGCGTCGCTTTGTCGAAAAGCCGTCCATGGCTACGGCACAGCAGTATGTTTCTTCAGGGGAATATCTCTGGAATTCCGGTATGTTTTTGTGGCGAACGGACGTTATTATTGACCAGTTTCGGCGTATTATGCCTGCGCTCTATTCCGCGGCCTGTGCCTTAGCAGAAGCCGAATTTTCTCCTCATGCTATGGAAACCTTTTTCCATGAAGCCCCCAGTGAGTCAATAGACTATGGTATTTTAGAGAAGACAGACACTATTTGTGCAATTTCCGGTTGCTTTTCTTGGGATGACCTTGGCTCATGGACTGCCTTGGAACGTATCTTGCCCCAAGATGCGCACGGGAATGTGCAAGATGGGGATACCGTGTTTATGGATGGATGTACAAACACCCTTGTGTCAAATAGCTCTTCCCATCCCGTTGCTGTGATTGGCATGGAGGACGTAACAGTGGTAACGGAAGGTGATGCGGTTATGGTTATTGCCAAAAAGGAACTACCGCGTTTGAAGGAGTATCTTCGAAAAATGAAAGATGCAGGGTTTCCCCGGGAGGTGTTTTAAATGAAGCAGCTCGTAGATCTCCGTTTTACCGGTATTAAGTCGAAAGAGCTTTCGCATCCTGTTATGGTCCTAGAGTCGGCGTTTTCTCAGACACAATTGTATATAGCCGTAAACCCTTTCGATGCAAATCGGCTGGGTTTGTCAATTCTGAGATTTCTCAATTATTCTGCAGATAATACCTTGCACCGTCTTATG
The DNA here is from genome assembly GCF_000474745.1 of Chitinivibrio alkaliphilus ACht1. NCBI lineage: Bacteria > Pseudomonadati > Fibrobacterota > Chitinivibrionia > Chitinivibrionales > Chitinivibrionaceae > Chitinivibrio > Chitinivibrio alkaliphilus. The sequence continues at coordinate 49,689 of NZ_ASJR01000003.1, forward strand.
ACTGCCTTGGGTGGTCGTCTGTATATGGTAACCTTGGAACAGGAGAAAGAAGTTGTTGCGTGTTTTCTTCATGTTCGCACATCGTATGGGGTTGAAAAAATAGAAGCTCGTCCTGGTGAAGGAGTGTACATGGCTCTGGAAGAACAGGTGCCCTTACGGGGTGAAGAGTCTTTATTTGCCTTAGGAAAAACGCAGAAAAAACGATCCTTAGCTGAGCGGATTCGGCGCAAACAAACTGAAGAACTCGCAACATATCACCTACAGTAAGCGCAGAGCTATTCCATCAGCCCGAAGCATTCCGGCTCTGGTGGGATAGACGCGTTGAGGCTCTTCCCGAAGAAAACCGGCTGCACAAAGATCTGAAATAACCTCTTTTCGTATCCCTGTAAAAAGGGGCTCCTTGAATTGATGAAGAAACTCTTGTTTTAGAATGCCCCGCCGTGTTCGCAGAGACAGAAAGAGATATTCCTCACGGTGTTCTTCCCTTGACAATTGGTGCACAGAAAGGTTTGAAAAATAGCCCTTGGCTGTCTCTTTTGTATAGCCAGATAGATCTGCTGGACGAGACAGTCGGTAAGATCCATCATAGGAATGTGCCCCCGGGCCCAAGCCGAGATAGGGACGACGCTCCCAGTAGGCTTTGTTGTGGCACGATTCATCACTCACAGTTCGTGCAAAATTTGATATCTCATACGGATAGAATTGAGCTTGTTCGATGGTGTCATGACATATTTCCGTGAGTTTTTCGAGTTCCTCCTCTGTAGGAAAGGGGATGCTGGGGTCTTTCCCAAAGGGAGTGGTTGGGTAGCGGGTGAGTTCGTAGGCAGAGATATGGCCTATTGAGGAATGTTTTGTCAGTTTTTCAATGGTGTCAATGAGACCTTTTTCTGTTTGTCCGGGAAGACCGTAGATAATATCACAACTGATGGAATGAAATTGTTTTATGGATGCGTTTGCGAAGATACGTTCAATATCATCTGGGGTATGGTTGCGGCCAATATGACGAAGCTCTTTTGCTTGGAGCGTTTGTACGCCAAGGGAAATTCGTGTTACCCCCTGTGAGCACCAAAGATCTGCCATGGATGAGGAGAAATGTTCCGGATTTACCTCTAAGGTCCATTCCATATCCGCTGTATGGGTAAAGCGATGCACGATCTCAGCAAGGAGGAGAAAAGACTCTTGTCCAAATAGAGAGGGGGTTCCTCCACCGATAAACACGCTCCGAAGGGGCGTGTGTTCCAGATGCGGTGCTTCTGTAAACAGACCGTCAACTTCCTGAGAAAGAGCTTTGATATAGGAATTGATATCATGGGGAGGGCATGAGTAAAAGTCGCAGTATGGACATTTTTTTGCACAAAAGGGAACGTGAATATAGAGGGAAAGATCTTTTGTCGTTGAAAATATACGTGGGGGCATAACTCTCCTATACAATGTATATACAAGGTCCTCCTGCCGTATCTACAGCAGGGGGAGTATTATCGTACCCGCTCCCGTACTCCATAGGTGAGCGTTTTTTCCTCACTTGGTTGTACCGACAGGGTGAATTTTACCCGATGGGCGGAGAGACGGGTGTAATCAGGAGCATCAAAGAGCGTCCACTCTCCACTGAGGGGCACTATGATATCCACGGATACGGGAGAATCTTTTTCATTTCTCAGGAGTAGCTCATAGGTACTTTCAGCGCGTCTATTTGAAACCCGTTCATACTCAGTTTGTCGAAATTGCGCTGTTACATCAAAAGCAGTGCCTGTCCTTAGGGAAACCTCGTGGTTCTTAGGAGTATGGGGGAGGCGGTTTTCTCCTGAAAAAATGCTGAGTCCCGACTCCATCTCTTTATAAATACGTAGGGTACCACCCGGCAAAGGTTCCTTGATTCGGTGTTCCTCTTTTGTAGTAAAGCGAAGGATATTTTTCACAGGAAGGTCATTGATATGGGTATTTCGTGCGGTGTAAAACTGTGGTGCTGTGATTTGATATGATTGGGTAACTGGTAGGGAGTCAACGTGTATCAGGCGAAGTTGTTTTTGTTGGTCATTTCTCAGGGTGGTTGGAAAAGGAAGGGTGTAGCGATGCATGTCGCCAAGGGATTCCCGGGACATTTCTCTGTCCCCAGAGGGAGGCGAAGCCTGTGCTCCCATGGGTGCACCACGATGGCGGCTGGAGTGGTCTTGCACGGTATGTACATCCCCAGCTATGAGACTTATTTTTGTCGTATCAAAGGATATGCCGGAGTTGTTTTGTACAGTAGCCCATCCGGTAAGATGTGCTGTGGTTTCATCTGGTGCTATGGTGAGGACGTAGTCGGCTGTCCAGCTCATTCCACGGGTAAGGTAACGAACATCAAGGGCGTGTTGCCCCTCTTGGCGTGTCTCTACGTCCCAGGTTAGTTTCGGTACTGCGGAGAAATGGGGCGGAAGTTGTGGAAGTAGCACCGTGCCGGGATGCCCAATATGGACCTCTTCATCTATCTTAAATATGGGGTCCCCGTCAGCTGACAAAAGAGTTGCTGTTTTTTCCGTTCCGTCCTCTAAACGAAGAGAAACGTCTTTTCCTACATAATGAGAAAGAAGCCGTTGCCGACGTATATTAGCAACGTCATAGTTTTGTTCGCGTACGGTAATTACAGGATCACTGTGCACGGATACGGTTTGAGGAATGATTTGTGTTGCCACATCTTCATAGCGTATTCGCGTATTTCCAGGGGAGAGTTGTACGTGACGTCTTTCATAGATCATACCTCTATCAGAGTTGTAGATTGCCACATGCGAGCATTGTCTATCCTCCACAGTCGAAATTGTCTCTGCGCCGTATAAAAAAGCTGTCATGGCATAGATAAATATGTATGGTTTCACGAAGAACTCCTTATGTAGGTAGAGGTATATAAAGATATGTTTTTCTTCTTAGAGAAGGGAGATCTTTCTGTGTTTGTAAGGTAAGGATATACACATCATGAACGGATCTATTTTGAATTTTTGCGGGGCGGTTGAGTATTTCTTCGTATCTTTTGTAGTACCGTAGCAACTGTTGCGTAGAGTTCCTGGCGACGAAAGGGCTTTTGAAGAAAGGCGGTATAGGATTCTTCTTGTATTGTCGTAACGTATGCTGAATGAGAAAAACCGGAAGAAATAAGTACGGGAACCTGTGGAGAGATTGTACGAATTTCCTCAAAGGTTTCCCTGCCACTCATGACAGGCATATTCATGTCAAGAATAATAAGATCGATCTCTTTTTTCTTTTTGCGAAAGAGAGTTACTCCACTGGGACCATCTGAAGCCGTATACGCATGATACCCCTTTTTTTGTAGGATGGTTTGGGCGGTGTGTCGAATGAGTTCTTCATCATCAATGATAAGTATTGTCCCCGCTTCAGTTTGGGTTACAACCCTTTCCTGAGGAAAGGAGGATCGTGTATCTTTTGTTACTGGTAGATAGATGTGAAATACTGTTCCGACTCCTTCTTCAGAAGAGAGGGTTATGGCACCACCGTGGTCCTGAACCGTTCCGTAGACAGTTGCCATGCCAAGGCCAGTCCCTTTACCCACTTCTTTTGTGGTGAAAAAGGGGTCAAATATTTTATCCGCCACTTCCTTTGGCATTCCGCAGCCCGTGTCTTCCACCATAATATCGATATAAAGGCCTTCTTCCAAGGAAAAGGGAGAATTTTTGCAATATTCAGCATCGAGAGTGACAGTATGGGTGGAAATAGTAATACGACCACCTTCTTTCATGGCGTGAGATGCATTAATTCCCATATTCATTATGGCGTTTTGAAGAAGGGCTGCATCTCCAATGAGCTTACTTTCGGTGGCGTGTAGTTCTACGGAGAGGGTAATTTTTTTATCAAGAGAGTGCTTGAGAAGACTGGCTGTTTCAGTTAGTATCGCATGACAGTCTATACAGGTATTTGTTTTCTTGCCAGATCGTGCAAAGGAGAGCATTTTTCGTGTGAGACTGCCTGCGCGTTCCGCTGCAGTAATAATTAATCGAGTATACTCCCGCTGTTCTTGGGTTGTGTGGGTGGTTTGGAGTAGTTCTGAGGCGCCAATAATACCACTGAGGGCGTTGTTAAAGTCGTGTGCAATGCCACCGGCAAGTTGACCAAGGGCTTCCATCTTTTGTGTTTGATGAATTTGTTCTTGTAAGGCTTGTTCTTTTTCTTCTGCTCGACGTCTTTGTGTTATATCTCTGATATTTATTAAAACTCCTGCCACGGCTGGTTCGTTGAGGAGATTGCAACCGATACTTTCTAGTATAATCCATGCCCCGTCCTTATGTCTCACTCGAAATTCTCCACGGAAATTAGTATTAGGGTGTGCGAGAATTTCACGGAACAAAAGGGCCGCATCCTTCCGATCATGGGGGTGAACTTTTTCAAGATAGAGTTTCTTTTGCAGCTCTTGGGGGGTATAGCCTAAAATGCGAGAGACGGAATCACTTATAAAAGAGATGTGTCCGTTTTGGTCGGTTATTTGAAAAATATCATTAGAATTACTCAACATGAGATGCATACTTTTTGCGTGTTTTTCTGCGTCTTTCCTCGTGGCACGAAGGGCGGTATTCTTCTCTTCAATGGCAATACGCATGGTATCAAGGGTTGTGGCAAGGGTGCCGATCTCGTCATTTTGACTTAAGGCAACAGGATGAGAGAAATCTCCCTGTGATAGTTGTTTCACAGCCGTGGTTACTGTTTCAAGGGGAGCTAAGATTGTCGCGTATATACCATGATACAATATGCTTATTATGGCCGTTAAGAGTATGAGGTTTGAGATGATAAGAACGAATGCTTGAGAGCGCAACTCGTCACGTAAAGGAACACCTGAAAATGCCATATATACCGTCCCAATGGGTGTTCCTTCATGGTAGACGGTGAAGCTTTTTTGCATTGCATCTTTGGAAAATTCATCTTTGGTGCAGGTACTGAGGGTTCCGTCTTTTCTTCGATATACACAAATATGAATATCCGTATCTGTATCAATAACAGCAAGTGCATGAATATTTTGATCACTCATGGTTGCTTTTAAAATGTTCTCTATGGCACTGGCATTAAAATCCCATACGGGAATGGAAAGGACATTCCGCAGATGACGTCCTGTTGTTGTTGCATGAGTTGTTAATTGCTGTTCTATAGAGTGTTTTGTCCGAATGAGAGTATACACGGTATAGGTTGTGGCGATACATACTGATACAGAAAGGATGAGTAGGGTGAGTTTCTTTTGTATGGAGAGATTCTGTAAAAAATTATTCATACATCTTCTGTCCTGTAAGGGATGGGTATGCCTTTATAACGTGATAGGCTATTCTTTGACTCTTTCCTCCAATTAGCGAGGCCGTTGAAGGGATGATTTTCATAATGGGCGGCCACTTATGAATGTACCAAAGGAGTGTCTCCTCTATGTTCCATGGGGAGGTTTCTAGATTTTCTGAGGGGAGCTTCTCGGTGTATGTAGTGTTAGCGGCGCAGGCATGAAGGAGTAGGTAGAGTATGGAAAAGAGGTACAGGGTCATATGAAGGCCTCCAGTCTACTCGTAGTATACCATATATCTTGTTGCATGCAATTCTTTTATACCTGCCATGGTAATTCCTTTGAGAAAACAAGTATAAGGAGCAGAGGCGGTGAGTATTCAATACGATTAGATATACTGATGTTTCTGTCCATATACTATATTTGCTAAGATCGTATCAACATACACATCAGGTTATTATTGCAGCATACTCACTAGGAGTTTTTCATGACGCTATGCAGGGAGTGTCCTTCGTTGTTTTTGTTTTCTAAAAGGTGCGTTTTTCTTCCTTTCTCAGCACACCTGCTGTCGTGCTTCAGTATGTTGCCATGGGTTGACGCATCCAGTACTGGGTGATCGATTATTTCAAGGGAATACTATAGAGATCGGTAATAGTAATATCTAACATATACGTGGAGGAATAATGAGGAGTAGTTTTCAGAGAATGATTTTATGTGCGGGGATTCTCTTTCTTACAGGAGGATATCTCTATGGTGCAGGGACCATGAACACCCGTGGGCTGGCAGGGGTAAGCCGAACCTTGTCAACTTATCCTCTTGGTCAGGGGTTGTATCATTTTGGCGGTTCGGCTAAGTTTGATATTGCTCCAGAGGGGGTAGAAACTGATGCTGGCACGGAGCGAGTCGTCTCCCTTTCTCAATCACTTTTTTGGGCGTATGGGCTCAACCCGTCCCTTGATGTAAGCATGGAACTTCCTTTTTATCAAGACTTTTGGGATGGCCGTGAAGATGACCGGGCGGGTCTGGGAGATCTTGCCGTGGCGATGAAATTGCAACACCCCGGGTTTAAGGAAAATGCACCCTTTACCTTTGCTTATCACATGGTTGCTCATCTACCTACGGGAAGCAGTGATAAGGGGGTATTTCCACGGCATAGTTATTATACTACGAAGGATAGTGCCGCTGGAAATCAAGCGTTTACAGGAGAGGCATGGCGTCTTGCTCCATCTATGGTGTGGAGCATCGATCTTGCTCGTCGCTCTAATCCTCTTCCCATGCGTATTCATGGGAATTTGGGCGCTTCTGTTGCCGTACACACTCCCGATAAAAACAATCTCTATAACATGTATTCAGCGGCCATTGGAGCTGTAGCTCTAGAGTATGATATTGAGAAGGACCTTACTCTTTTCACAGAACTTTCGGGAGAGTTTCGTATTGGTCATTTTATTGAGGGGTTTAGTCTCACTGATTTCAATAACGATCGTGTCCTTTTCTCTCTTGGCGGTACGCGGTACTTTCCTCGCGGTATGTATCTTACCAGTTCTGCAGACATCGGCGTTTCAAGTAGACAACACAGTACTCCCTGGGAAATTACGGATGATGCAGGTGCACCGCTTGTATATGAAACACGGGCAGTTCCTGAGATCGGTGTGAATTTCACCTTTGGTCGGTATGGGAGAAAAATGAAATCACCGGTAAAGACAGAATCACACCAAGAGAGACAGGATATACAGCCAATTCGCGAGGAGCCTCGGGAAAAAGAGCTCTTGTCCCCTGAAGAAAATTGGCAACGTCTTGAATCACATGAAGAAGAGATTGAGGAACAGGAAGAGCAGAAAGAAACAGAAGAGATCTCGCATGAGGTGTCTCTTGCAGATATAAACGAAACTTCAGAGGTGTACACTTCTCTTCTTGACAGGGTTGCCCAAAAACTTATTGAGGATGAGCTTCATCTTGTCATTATGGCCTATCGTGATGGAGTTGTTACAGAGGAGCCGGCCGAATGGGCGCGAAGAGTTGGCCATGACTTAATTGATCGGGGGGTTGATGAAACTCACCTGATTCTTCGTGTGAGTACTGTGCGAGACAGGGAGGAGTCTGAGCAGACGAACCATCGCGTAATTTTAACATTTCAAGAATAGGCCGTTCTTTTTCATCATGAGTGTGGAGCCTTTCGGCTCCACTTTTTTTATGCCTGCGTGGCTTCCTTATAGGTACACCATTTTTCTGTAGATGGAGCATATAGTTTGCATTTCTTTGTGATTTTAAGATAGTCACGAAAAAGACGGTTGCTCTCGTGCAGTGTTGGACCATAGACGTTTTTTAAGACCTTGTATGCTGCGGGGAGATGGTAGAACGGGATTTTCATATGTATATGATGTGGGACGTGTACGTAGATATTATGGAGAAAAAAGTTATACCATGCAGGGACAATGTAGGTTGCAGTGCTTTCTATTTGCCCATGGAAGGAGGTCCATTTTTTTCCCGGACGCCACGCAATATTGGGATGTATATGTTGGACATAGACAGTTGCTCCCATAATATAGTTCCATATAATAAAGGGTATGGCAAAGACACGAAGAAATGTTGCTCCCCCCGCTGCAAGGGAGTATCCCTGTGCGGTATATCCTCCTCCCCACACAGAGATAGTAATCATACTGATCATTGCAATAAGTACAATGGCTTTATCTCGTCGAACCCCTTTTCCTGGTGCTGTAAACAAGAGCATACCCTTGGCCCAAATTTCCCATAGATAGTATGGACCTGCCCCAAGGGGAGACCAATAGATTCGGTGTAAGACTTTTTTTACCGGAGAGTAGGATCGATATTCTTGCGGTGATACGGGTTGCCAAATAAAGTCTGCCCCAATCTTTGCTGTATGTCCATGGTGTACACGGTTGTGACCGTATACCCACTGTCCAAAGGCATGGAGAGATGGTATCATTGCAAGCTGGCCTGCGAGGTAATTCTTTCGTTTTCCCTGCAAAAAAGAGCCGTGAGCGGCATCATGACCCAGCACAAACAAACCGCTGATGGTAAGCCCCGTAAGAATCCATAGGGGGATGAGCAGAGCAATGTTTTCGGTGTTCCATAAGAGCACCACCAGAAGAATATAGAGACTGATATCACGAAGAAGATACGCAATGCTTATGTGCTCTCGGGGTTTTGTCAGATGTGCAGGAACATGGGTACGTGCTTCACGTAGTTTACTATGTCTACTCGTTTCAGTCATAGATCCTCCAAGGGGGTTTTTATATAAAATATATAGAGCGGAATCCATAGTCTACTTTTTTGGTAGTCTATAAAAAAATGGCTCTGCTTTGAACTGCAGCTGTGGGCGGTGTCAGGAAAAAAAACGCTGGAGTATTTCAGAAAGGGCGCGTGGGAAATTGGTATAGAGATCTCCCTGTGATACCACGGTGTGGTTGGTGGCAGCTTGAGAGATCATGAGATTTGCCGGCAGGGAAAAATCTTCAATGAGAGCATCTTGTGCATCGCGGAGAGGGGAAGAAGAGCACCCCACAATCTCTTTCACGGTGTCTGCATAGGTGCCGGAACGGTTTGAGTAGGTATAGATATCCTTTTTCAAGGCTGCGGCTACGCCAATCTCAAAGGCGGTTCCGTCATCCACACAGGCTCCTCTGAATGGGGTGATGTCGGCAAGAATAAGGTCACATTGATAGAGGTGTGACATGTTCTCTGCAAAGATGCGTTTTGCCGTTGGTGAAGAAATGCTGCCGTCTCCGGGAATACGCGGATGGATGGAAAAGGAGGGGCAGAGCTCTTTGATTGTGACGACAAAGTTGTCATAGGAGGGGTGAAAGACCAAGGGACCGGCAAAATAGACTGATTTCATAATACCTCTTTTGGATATTTGATATGCGGCGAGGTACTCTTTTGGATTCGTTCATATTCTGCAAAAGCCTTTTCAGCACGACGATGAAATCCCGGTACGGCTTTTTGGGGAGAGATGTCGTATATTTCAGATCTCTGAATCCATCGGTATGTTTCATAGGTGAATGGATCGAGTTTTTCCTGAGAAACCGCGTTTTTTTGCACCCGGGCAAGAAACATCACTCCCGGAATTGTTTTTTGCTCCCGATCCATACTGAAGGAGTAGGTAGCCACGGGGGGGTATTCTCCGTGCAGGGGGACGAGGCTAATGCCGAAGTCGTCACGGTATCCTTCTTCAAGGGATTGCTCAATACTTTTATAGAGTTGTAGAGAGCTGCAACCAAAATCCCATTTTGCTTCTTGAATATTTTTTCCAATGAGCAGCTGGTTGTCTTCATTGATACAGAGTGCAACCAGATGAAGTTCCGAGAGTCGTTCAAGGGAAAGGGAAAAATCTGACTCTTGGGGGTTATTGTTCCTGTATTCAGCAATACCCTCTGCCAACTGAGTCAGCTCATCAGTTTTATGAAGATCTGAAAATACTTTTTCCAAGTCGGCAATATTGTTTTTTTGCGGAATATCATGGCAGAGAATTTTCTGTGCCAGGGGAGAGGTGAATTGTTCATCATAGAGAAACATCTTGTCGAGTCGGTTCCACTCTTCGTGGTACCATACAATCGGGTAGCGTCGGCCTTGCCAGACACCTTTTAAAGGTTCATAACTCACTATTTTCATATTATCTGCACAAAGAGCATTTTCCTTCTGACGCAACAAGAGCGCGGCAAGACTCGCTCCAACCACGAGCTTTCCTTGGTAGGCAAAGGTTGCCAGACGAAAGCCAATATCAATATGTGGTCCGAGAAAGTCCAGGGTTATTTCGCCCCGTTTTACGTTTTTTATCAGATAATTTTCTTCACGGGTGGTAGAGTTAAAATCTCGCTGTTCGCGCATGCGGGCGGCCCACATGACGCTTTTGACAGAGAGCACGCCGGCCGTGGTGCTGTGGGTATTGACAAAGGCAACAGATTTTTGTAAAATCGCATACACTTTTTGCGGTGCGTCATGGAGTAGCTCTTCATCGCGGAGGGGCAGATAAAATAAAATTTCATCTCCCACCATCTTCCAATCTCTGCACTGGGGAAAATATGCCTTTGTTTTCAGTCGGCAGTAATCAAAAAATTGATTAAACAAGGGAGGCCAGTGGGGGTCTTGTAGTTTGAATGCTGTGGAATTTACCAAATCAAAGGAGAAAAAGAGATAGGTTCCTCCAAGATTTTGATCAATGGGGTTCATCTGCACCACGCCTCCTTTATGAGTTCAAAGGGGTGCAAGTAAAATATATCGGTGGCGGAGTAAATAGACGGGGTTCTTTTTTTCTTGTGCATCAAGAATTTCTGCAGGTGCTGTTTTTTCCCAAAATATATTTTGATCATCTGTTTAACAGGTGATGGTCCTATGAAAAACATGACTGCTGCAGCTATCTTTAGGGCGGGGAAGGATCTTTTTCTGTGTCAAGGGTATGAAAAGACCACTGTTCGTGAGGTGGCAAAACGTGCCGGGGTGAACCCTGCCTTAATCAGTTACCACTTTGGATCTAAACGAAATCTCTTTAAACAAGTGTTAATAGAACAGTTTTATGATTTAAAACGGGATTTTCAGGATACCATTGTACAGGAAGATACAATTTACGGAAAACTTGAGGCCTTTATTCGGGTACATAATGCGCATTTGGAAAAAAATAGCGGTGGATACCGTTTTATGGTGCGTGAGTTGCATTTCTCCCAAGATATTATGGAGGAGTGTCTTCGTAATGATTTGCGGGATGAGTCAGATTTTTTTCATACCTACCTTGTTACAGAAATAGAACATGCCATGGAAGCGGGGCAGATACGTTCACTGTCCCCCATACATCTTCTTCTTCACATTATTAGTATGAACGTTTTTTACTTTATCACGGGGAAACGGATCTTAGCCCGTTTGTGTAAAGTTGATACCGATATCGATCAGTATGAGGGCCAACGAGTTGATGAGATTGTTGACCTGATACTCTGTAGTCTTCGACCAGAAAAATAAGGATTTCCTATGGAAAAAATACGTATTATTGTACAAAAATTGTGGAAAAATGCTATTCCCGTTCTGATTGTTCTTGGGGCAGTGGGTTTCTTTGTGCTCATGGTGGCAACGCGGAGAACACCGCCATCACGTGAAGAGCACCAGGAGTATCCTGAAGTTACGGTGCGTCGTTTTGAGAAAACACGCGATCCGATCCCGCTATCTACAGAGGGAGTCGTAGCGCCGAATCGGCGGGTTGATATTTCCCCCCGTGTGCCGGGAGAGATCTCCTATGTTGCTCCACAGTTGCGTACGGGAGAACCCCTTGAAAAGGGAGATGTCCTCTTTCGACTTGATCCGCGGGAGTATCACCTTGATCTTCGAGGAGCAGAGAGTCAGGTACAAACTGCCAAAACACAACTTGCCCGTGAGCAGGAAGAAGGGGAGATTGCCCGTGAGCAGTGGGAGCTTTTTCAAGAGCGTTATCCCGAGGCAGAAGCAGGAGGTTTGGCGCTTCGCCACCCTCAGATTGCTCAAGCTCAAGCGGATTTGAAAGCAGCAAAGGCAGCCCTTGATCGGGCTCGACTGAATCTTGAGTGGACCGTGATTCGTGCTCCTTTTCGGGGATTTGCCCAGGAGCTTCTCGTTCACGAGGGACAAGTTGTAAGCTCCACTCCAGTGGCAACTTTCTACGAGAGTGATACTGCTCGTGTTTCTGTTCGCCTCTCGTCTCGGCAGAAGGGGCTTCTCAACTTGAAGACAGGTGATTCTGTTGCAGTATACACGGATGATTCTGTTTTAGTGAATAGATCTGCCACGGTGGCAGGGTGGTCACGCTCCCTTGATCCCCGAAGCAGGTCTCTAACGGTTGATGTGGCTCTTCCCGATCCTTTGGGTATTGATGCCGAAGGCGAGATTCCCCTCGAATCATTTGTGCGGGTGGTTTTCTTTGCCGTGCAGGACGAAGGGTATTTCCGTATACCACGGGACGCACTTGTAGAGGGGAAGTATCTTCGTCGTGTGGTTGACTCAACCCTTGAGTTTGTTCCTGTTTCCGTAATACAGTGGGATAAAAATGACGCCCTTGTTCGAGGGGATTTTACCGAAAATGACCCGATTGTTGTTGGCTCTTTGGACTTTTCTCTTGAGGGCATGCGAGTAGAGGCGGTGGAGTATGAATAAATGGATTGACTGGATGGTAGAAAACCACGTCACCGTCAACTTACTCATGCTTCTTATTATTGTTGGCGGGGCCTTATCGTATCTCACTCTCCCTCGGAAAATATTCCCTGATGCGGAGATTCCTGTTGTTACTGTTACCGTTCCCTACCCCGGAGCTTCACCAGATCAAATTGAGCAATCTGTTTTGACGGTTTTTGAAGATGCCTTTGTAGGTATTTCCGGGGTACGACGCATTAGCAGTACTGCCTCAGAAGGCGTCGGTTCGATTTTTCTTGAAATAGAAGATAACGTTGAGAGTGATCAGGTGCGCACAGATGTTACTGCGGCCATCGATCGCATAGAAACGATACCCGAGGATAGCCGTGAACCTCGTATTTCGGTAATGGAGATAGAAATACCTGTTATGCAGCTGGGTATTTATGGTGATATGAGTGAGCAGGAGCTGGCTGCCTTTGGGGAACGGATGGTTCGTGATCTTCGTGGCCGTTCAGGCATATCCCGGGTTGATCTTTTTGGTGTGCGTGAGTATGAGATGAGTCTTGAAGTTACGCCACAGAAATTGGAGAAATACAATATCTCCTTTGAGGAGATTGAGCAGGCAGTACGTGGAGCAAGCCTTGATTTGCCCGGTGGGAAAATATCCTCATCCCACGGTGAAATAACGCTTCGAACACGTGATCTTTCCCAAACAGCCCGTGACTTTGAGCGTATTATCGTTCGTTCGTGGGATGACGGGTCACATGTACGGGTTGAAGATCTGGGTACGGTCATTGACGGGTTTGCCGATGTGAACCTGTATACCGGATTTAATGGTAAGGATGGTGCCTTTGTGGTGGTTTCCCGTGTGGGTGATCAAAGTGCTCTTGATATTGCTCAGGAAGTGAATTCTTATGTTGAAGAAACACGGGCTCGCCTTCCCGAGGGAGTTGAACTTATTGTATGGGAAGATTTTGCTGAAGTATTGCAAGATCGTCTTGGCTTGCTCTTAAAAAACGGTGGTTTGGGCTTTATCCTCGTGCTTCTTGTGCTTGGCATATTTCTTGATATTCGTCTCGCCTTTTGGGTTGCCGTTGGCATGGCGATCTCTTTTATGGGGGGATTATGGGCCATGACGCTATTCGGGGTCTCCATAAATGTTATTTCCCTCTTCGGTTTTATTATGGTCTTAGGGATTGTGGTGGATGATGCCATTGTTATCGGGGAGAATATCTTCCAAGAGCGAGAGCGAGGTACGCCGCCTGTCCTAGCTTCAAAACGAGGAACAAAAAGTATTGCCATTCCGGTAGTATTTGCCGTACTTACCACGGCGGCAACTTTTTCTCCGCTACTTGCCGTGGAAGGGGTTACGGGACGTATTATGTATTCGGTTCCTGTGGTGGTGATTTCGGTACTCCTTTTCTCTCTGTTTGAGTCCTTATTCATTCTTCCCGCCCATCTGTCTACTCTCCGTGAAGAGAGCACCCGCGGTATTTTTCGTATCTCGCAGGAGTTTAGTCGGAAGGCTGATCGAAACCTGCGTGGGTTTATAGAACGAATTTATGTGCCCCTTTTGCAAAAGTCAATGCGATGGCCTTCTCTGGTAATTGCCCTATCTGTAGCGATTCTTATATTTTTTATTGCCCTTATTGCAGGTGGGCGTGTTGCGGTGCAGCCAGGTATGGGAAACCGTGAAGGAGTGAGTTTACGCGTGTTTCTTACTATGCCCCAAGGAACCTCTTTGGAGGGAACCCGCGCAATGACAGACACCTTGCTTGGGCGGTTTGATATCCTGCGGGAGGAGTTTCAAGATTCTCATGATCGGTATGCCTCCTTCGACGAACACATCTTGGTAAGTATCGGAGAACAGCCCAGTCGCGGTTCCATGGGAGGGGATGATCCCACTATTGCGGAGATAAATATCTTGTTTCCAACGGGAGATGAGCGAGATTATTCTCTTGAGCCCTTGCAGAATCGATTTCGTGAAATAACAGCGGATATTCGTGGGTATGATGAGTTACAGTTTAGTACCGCCTTGGGAAGTGGGCAGGATGATATTAATATCAGCCTCTCCTTTCCCGATGATGACGCCTTGCTTTCAGCAGTGCATCGCCTTGAGGATACCCTGTCGCGATACGATGGTGTCTTTGATATCTCCAATAATTTTGAAGGTGGTGCGGAGGAACTCTCTTTGCGTCTTCGTTCTTCGGGACGATCCCTCGGGCTCACTCAAGCAGACCTTGCTCGACAAGTTCGTACCGCCTTTCATGGCTCAGAGGTACTTCGTGTTTTACGGGATGAACATGATATTCCCTTTATGATTCGGTATCCTGCTGATATACGCGGGGAAGTGGGAACCATCCATTCCATGAAAATATCGACGCCTGCGGGAGAGCGTGTGCCCATCACGGAAGTTGCTGATATTGTCCATGATCGTGGGTATAGTTTTATTAATCGGGTCAATCAGAACAGGGTTATTACCGTGACTGCTGCAGTGAATACCTCCGTCAGCAATCCCGGAACAATAACCCGTGAACTTGTGGGATATATTGAAGGAGACATGCAACAGACCTATCCCGGTTTAGAACATGTTATCGGCGGTCAACAGGAAGATAGTGACCGCAGCCTTGCCTCCCTTGCCATGGCCTTTATTGTCGCCATGTTTGTGGTGTATGCCTTATTAGCGATTCCCTTTAAATCGTATCTTGAGCCTTTTATTATTATGTGTGCCATACCTTTTGGAGCCATTGGGGCTTTTATTGGGCATATTGTCTTGGGGTATGATTTGCAGTTTATGAGTATTTTTGGTATTGTTGCCCTCTCCGGTGTGGTGGTAAATGATTCTCTTGTCTTTGTTGATTATGTGAATCGTCAGATGTGCCGTGGGTTGGATGTTCGTTCTGCAATTCTTGCTGCGGGACGAAACCGATTTCGTCCCATTCTCCTGACAACTCTTACCACCTTTGCTGGTTTGTTACCCATGCTTTTTGAAACAAGTTTTCAGGCGCAAATGCTTATTCCTATGGCAATTAGTCTTGGTGTGGGCATCCTCTTTGCTTCGGCCATAACGCTCTTTCTTGTGCCTGCATATCTTATCCTACTTGACTGGATCCGGACTCTTTTTTCCATACAACGTGTTTGCCTTGGGGAGGATACTCATGAAACGCATTAATAATCTTCTCTATGCCCTGCTGCTTTTTCCTTTTCATGTTCCTTAGCACCTCCGGCAGAAGAGGTTGACCACGGCTTTGATATACCTGATTCTGCGGTGTATTATGTTGAAGGTGACTACATGCTTCCCGTGGATGACCTCTTTGAAGAGCCGTGGTGGTATGCCTTTGAAGATGAGGCTCTTCGAGATCTTATAGATACGGTTTTGGCTCAAAATTTGAATATTGAGATTGCCCATAAAAATATGGAAATTCTTGGTCAGCGTCTTCGCGGGGTAGAATCGAATCTCTTTCCTCGAATAGAAGCTCAAACGGGATACCGACGGGGAAAGCAACCAGAGCCGACTTTTTCTCCCACTGAAGGGGTACAGACTGAATTGGATGATTTTGAAAACATATCTCTCGGGGTGGAACTATCATATCTTCTTGATGTGAGTGGACGAGTACGCCTTGGCAGACAAGCGTTTAGAGAGAATATTGCAGCCAGAGAAGCGGAGGTTCGTTCTCTCTACAGTGGGATCATTATGCAGACCATAATTCAATGGTATAGTTATGGAGCAGCCCTTGAGCAACTTGCCATAGCTCGGGATCAATATGCGTATGCTCAGGAGCAAAAGATCTTGCAAAAGCGAAGGTATATGGCTGGTTTGGGAGATCGGCTCTCCTTTGAACAGGCACGCAGTGCGTACTACGGTGCTGGGCAAACAGTGACAGATCTTACCCAAGATCGTGACCTTGCTGCCATGAATCTTGCCCTCTTGAGCGGAGATTATCCCCGCAGTGACCGTGAAAAGCCATCCCGTTCTTTTACTGCCGTGGAACTTCCTCCTGTCCCCGCGGTGGTGCCTTCCGATCTTCTGCGTCGTCGTCCTGATATTATTGCGGCAGAACACGAGCTTGAGCAAGCACGGTTAGAGGTTGGGGTGGCCCGCGCAGATCTTTTTCCCACGGTTACACTCAGCGCGTCATACTCACAGGCGACCGACGAGTGGGGTGATCTATTCTCTCTGGCAGATTTTACACGTTCCCTTGGGGGGCAGGTCGTGCAGACACTCTTTTCGGGGGGAGAAATACGGAGCTCAATTTCTGAACAAAAGCTCTCCTATGCTGCGTCAATACTTGAGTATCGGCAAGTAGCACTTGATGCATTTGGGGAAGTGGAAGAAAACTTGGCACGTCTACACACTGCTGAAGAAAATGCGACTCGCTTGGCAGAACAGGTTTCATCTCTTACGGAGATATATGGAGAAACGGCCCTTCGTTATATGCGGGGGGTGATTCCCTATGATGGGTATGTCGAGAGTAGAAATGCTGCGGTGGAACTTGAGATGGCCGAAGTAGGGATGACCTTACAACGTATTATTCTTCGCTTAGAACTAATGCACTCCATGGGAGGATTGTGGTAAGAAAGGACGGAGTAGATTCCGTCCTTTTGCGTATCCTTAGGCAGGTCGTATTCCTGTCGAACCGCCCATGTATGGCTGGAGTACTTCCGGTATACGTACTGCACCCTCTGCGGTTTGATAGGTTTCCAGCAAAGCAACGAGTATGCGCGCTGTTGCCAAGCCAGAGCCGTTGAGCGTATGAACATAGGTGGGTTTCTTTCCTCCAGCCGGTCGGTAGCGCATGTTCATGCGACGGGCTTGAAAATCTTCAAAATTACTCACCGATGATACCTCAAGCCATTGCTGTTCCCCTGGCGCCCAAACTTCCAGGTCGTAGCATTTGGCTGCTGCAAAGGATAGGTCTGCATCGCAGAGAGTGAGAATACGGTAGGTCAGCCCCAGTTTCTTTAGGAGTCGTTCCGCATCTGCGCGAAGCAGCTCTAACTCTTCATAGGAAGTTTCCGGCGTGGCGAGTTTCACCATTTCCACCTTGTCAAACTGATGTAAGCGAAGAAACCCCTTTGTATCTTTCCCGTAGGATCCAGCCTCGCGGCGAAAACAAGCTGTGTAGGCACACATCTTTTTTGGAAGATCCTGTGCGGCCAGTATTTCATCGCGATAAATGTTGGTAACAGGAACTTCCGCTGTGGGAATTGCATAGAGCCCGTCTTCGTCAACATGGTACATTTGATCTGCAGATTTGGGTAACTGCCCCGTTCCGAAGGCACTTTCTGCCGTAACTAAATACGGGGGCTGTACTTCTTCATACCCCGCAGTAATATGTTCATCAAGGAAAAAATTTAGCAAGGCACGATTAAGCCGTGCTCCTGCGCCGGTAAGTAAAGGAAACCCGGATCCGCTAATTTTAGCACCCCGTTTTAAGTCAAATAAACGGAGGGATTCCCCAATTTCAAGATGATCCTTGGGGGTAAAAGAGAAGGAAGGAAGCTCGCCATACACTTCAGAAATAGCATTGTCAGCTTCACTGGCTCCGTGTGGTACGGTTGTATGAGGCATATTTGGTACGCGGGACAGCTCTTCGCGCAGGGTCGACTCGAGGTTGTGCAAGGTTGCATCGTACTCTTTTATACGAGCCGCCACATCTTGCATGGTAGCAATACTTTCCGTGGCATCTTCACCCGCTTTCTTTTTGCGCCCAATCTCCTTAGAGGCCTCGTTTCGTTCTTTTTTGAGCTGTTCAGCTGAAAAAAGGGTTTCGCGAATCTCTGTATCGAGGGCAAGAATACGATCTATATCGGCCGCATCTTTCTTTGTTTCACAATTTTTCTTTACCGCTTCGTGGTGCTCGCGAATAAACTTGATATCAAGCATGGAGATTTCCTTATCTTGGTTATGGGTTACGTGAAAAAAATAATAAAAAGTACAATGGAGGTGTCCAAATATTCTCCAAAACCCCATGGGAGTTGTATCGGAGAGAAAAATAACGTATTTTTGGCACATTATACCATAAACGGAGGTGATTTTCATGGCTGAGAAGATGGAATTTAAGAGCGAAGCGAAACAGCTGTTAAACCTGGTAATTCACTCACTCTACAGCAATAAGGAGATATTCCTGCGGGAATTAATCTCCAATGCATCGGATGCGCTCGATAAATTGCGTTTCCTCTCTCTTACAGAGGAAGGGGTATCCGTAGATCCTGAATCGTTGCGCATAGAAGTTCGTTCTGACAAAGAAAATAAGCGTATTACCATTAGCGATAATGGTATTGGGATGGATCGGGATGATCTGATACAAAATATCGGAACTATTGCCAGTAGCGGCTCAAAGGCGTTTTTAGAAAAGCTGTCTGGGGATCAGAAAAATGATTCCAACCTTATTGGGCAGTTTGGGGTCGGTTTTTACTCAGCCTTTATGGTTGCAGGAAAAGTTGAGGTTGTATCAAAGAAAGTTGGTAATGATACAGCGTATCGCTGGAGTTCTGAGGGAGATACTACCTTTGAAATTGAAGAAGCGGGGCGTCTTGAGTCCGGTACAGACATCATTGTTCACCTTACCGACGAGTATGCTGATTATGCAGAGAATTGGAAATTGCGTTCGATAATCTCCAAGCATTCAAACTTTGTTGCCTTCCCCGTAATGCTTGAAAGCACAGATGAAGAGAAAAAGGGTGAGCTTGAGCAAATAAACGAAACAAAGCCTCTTTGGCTTAAGGATAGTAAAGAGGTTGAGGAAGCTGATTACGAAGACTTTTTCTCCTCTGCCTGCGGTGGGTTTGGAAAACCAATGAAAACCATTCATACCTCTGCCGAAGGGGTAATGTCATATAAGTCACTTCTTTTTATTCCCCAGTCACTTTCTCCCTTTGAGATGAATAATATTGAGCGGAAGCATGGAGTAAAGCTCTATGTTAAACGTGTATTTATCGATGACAACGTAAAGGATATCATTCCAGAGTACTTCCGCTTTGTTAAGGGTGTTGTTGATACGGATGATCTACCTTTGAATGTATCTCGGGAGATGATTCAGGAAAACCCTGTTGTGCGGAAAATCGGTAAGGCCTTGACAAATAAACTCTTCTCTGAAATTAAAAAGATGGCAAAAAAGAAGCCTGAGGAGTTTTCAAAGTTTTGGAACGAATTTGGACAAATCATCAAGGAAGGATTGCACACGGATTACGAAAACCGTGAAAAACTTCTTGAGATTGTGCGATTTAACTCTACCGCTGGTGATTCTGCAGAGTATCGTACCTCCTTTGACGAGTATGTGGAGCGCATGAAGGAGGGACAGAAGCATATTTACTACCTGTGTGGTGAAGATTACGAAAGCCTGTCAAACAGTCCTCATTTAGAGCTGTTTAAGCAAAAAGAGATTGAGGTGATGTTGCTTACGGATCCCATTGATCAGTTTGTCTTCCCCGGCCTTGGTACTGTCAAAGAAAAAGAGTTAAAGTCTGTTACGGCGGGAGATCTTGACTTGGGAGATCTTGACAAAGATGAAAAGGAAAAGGAAGAGCAGGAAGAAAAACGCCTGAAAAAATTTCTGGGTCGTGTAAAAAATATTCTTGATGACTCCGTTAGCGATGTTAAAGTAACCACTCGTCTTACAGATAGCCCCTCCTGCCTGGTTGCTGGTGAAGGAACCATGAATCCTCAGATGGAGCAGATGATGCGTGCCATGGGGCAGGAAGTTCCTGAGAGTAAACGTGTCCTTGAGCTTAATGGGACACACCCCATTGTAAATAGCTTGAATGAACTCTATAAGAATGATCCTCAGGGAGAGTCTCTGCAAGAGTGGGTGACCTTACTCTATGAGCAGGCTCTCATCGCAGAGGGAGGAAAGGTTCCTGATCAGGGAGCATACCTTCGTCGTGTAAATGGGCTCTTACAGGATGCATTGAAAAAATAAGCGTTCCAGAGTATATCCTCTCCGCTCCTTTACAAAAAGGGGCGGACTTTTTTTTGTATAGAAACAGCTATTCCACAGAAGGAGATGCCATGGAGGTGTACGACTCTTTTTTGAAAGAGCAGCTTTGCTCTCAGGAGATTGGGGTTGCGTCCTACGAGCTTAATCAGCGACGAGTTTGGGTGAAGCGAGCCTTAAAGCGGCACCCCTTCTGGGTGTATTTGCCCTTTTCCTTTCTTGGACACTTCCTGCGTGTGTCTGCCTTAACCCCTGTCTCCAATAGGGGGGGGCGTCATGCCATTGCCACGGAGGTACGCCGATTACGTCAACTGGGTGCAAAGGGCATTTCAGTGCCTACTATTCTTGCATCCTCTCCCGATGGCATTCTCCTTGCAGATGTGGGGCAAACTCGTGGTGGGGAGGTTCAAAATCTACGTACGGCCATGAAGAATGCCACCTCTGAGACCGAGATACTTGCGTGTATTGAATGTGGTGCCCGAGGGATTCGTTCCGTCCATGCACAGGGAGAAGTGCTGAGTGAGGCCTTTGCAAGAAACATTCTTCTTATAAACAAAGAAGACGTTTCCTTTATCGACTTTGAAACAGATCCACAGGAGTATCTATTCTTTGCTGATGCTGTTGTTCGTGATTGGACCTGTTTTGCCTTTTCCGTAATGCGTGGATTACAGCCTTTTCCAGAGGCGGAAGAGGCAGGGATGGAACTACTCTATTCAATTATTTCAGAAGAGCAGAAACAGGTATGTGCTACCATGGATAAACTTGGTAGAACACTTCCTGTGCTTCTTCGCTTCTTCCCCCTTGGTCTTTTGGGTACAGAGGGAGTTCGTATCGGGCGCCTTTCTACGTTCTTTTCATATTTTCATAGTCGGTATGGGGCTACACACTCTCTCGAGAAGTAGATACGAGCTGAGCAAAGAGGCGGGTTTTAGCCGGTTCCTTCGGTTTATACAAAAAAGATGCAAAAAATTGTGTATATTATATACTAGGTGAAGAATAACTACACCATTGGCAGAGGGGTTATGAGTTGTGGCACGATAAAAGGAATGTCTTCTATATGGGTATTGGTGTTTCTGCTTTTCTCCATTTCTCATGGGGAGAAATCAGCTCTTGTCGGTGATTTTACCGGCGATGGCCTTGTAGGGGCGGCAGATTTTTCTGTTCTCTATCGTGAGTGGCATACCTTTACTTCCACAGGACGACTTCGTTCAGGAGATGAATTAGCTCCGCTTCGTTCAGAAGCGACCCTGCCCTATACGCAAGAAGATGTGCGTGCCCAGGGACGGTTTGACAGCCTTGATATTGCGGTGTTTAAATCCATGTGGCAGTGGAGTACCCGCGAAATATCCTTTTCTCCACCTCCCACCTCGGGCGCTTCTTCACTCTCCATATCTCCTTTAAAAGATGGGCAGGGAGAACGTTTGTTTGTTGAATTATATGGAAAAGAACTTCCTCCTACAACGACAATACAGCTTTTTTATCCCGCAGAGGGTGCTTTGTCCTTGCGAAGCTGTATTTCTGCGGAACTTCTTGAGGGATCTCAGGCAACACCCCTTGTGTGGGAGAGTGTGTCCCGTGACGGAACGTTTGTACTCCTATCATCCCTTCGCATCGACACAACTTCGCCACTTTCCGGAACGGGAGATATAGCCGTCTTGGAGTTTGCGTTCCCCAAACAAGACGCCACCGAAGGAAGAGATTCCCTTTGGTATGCCCTGTATGACTCTACGGGAACTTCCTATGAATCAAACTGGCTTTGCGTCAAAGATCTATTTTCTTCGACCGCTGCATCTATGGATGTTCTGGTGGGGCCAAACCCTGCAAAAACTGCAGACACACCCTTTGGTGTACGTTTTGCGACGGATCCCCATATATCCTACGATGGAGGAGTTGTTTTTTCTTTTGTTCTTGGCGATAAAGCGCCGCCGCACACTGCCCATATCCGCATCTATGATGCTACGGGTACACGCCGTGTTTCCAGCAAGAATAGTCATAATACTGCAGGTATCCATAGTATATATTGGGATGGCCGTACTGCTTCGGGACGTCCCTTACCACCAGGGGCCTACAAGGCTATCATAACACTTTCCGGAGAGTTAGGGACGCACACCTTTGAACGGGTTGTGGGTATCCGCGAAACAAACTAACTGCTTTTTTACAAAGGTATGTATGTATGAATTATACAATTACGGACTGGCGTATTTCCATGCCCGGCGAGACAGGGTTTATTCCTGAAGATGTTGCATCTCTCTCCTTTGATGTTTCTCACTGGGTGCCTGCCAAAACCCCCGGAACAATTGTTGGCCATTTAAGTGAGGCCGGGGTATATGCAGATCCTTATATCGGAACGAATATGCAAAAACTGCCTGGGTATAAGGCGGATAAGACGACTCATTTTGCATTTCATGCCATGCCAAAAGATTCCCCCTTTCGTCACCCTGTGTGGTATCGAACAACCTTTGATGTGAGTGATGATAAGGCGCGGAACCGACGATATTTCTTACATTTCATGGGAATTAATTATCGTGCGGAGGTTTGGGTAAATGCAAAGCGAGTGGCAGGCACAGCATATCTATGCGGAAGTTATCGTCGGTATAAAATTGATGTGACGCGATATGTAAAACGATACGGAACGAACTGTCTTGCTGTTCAGGTATGGCCTCAGCGGCCTGATGATCTCGGTATTACCTTTATTGATTGGAGTCCTGTTCCACCGGATGATTCTGCCGGCATATGGCAGCCGGTTCATGTGGCTGAGAAAGGTCCCGCTACTTTGGAAGACCTTTTCCTTGACTATACCTTGTCAGATTCCTTTTCCGTGGCAAATCTATCGCCACGGGGGCGTATTCAGAACCATTCGTCCAAGCCATTTTATGGTCGAGTAGAGCTTCGTGTTGGAGCACATACTTTTCTCACAAAGCCCATTGAGCTTGCCCCGTATGAGGAGCTTTCTTTTTCTACAGATCTTTTTACTGTCCCCTGTGTGGTGGAACAACCTGAGTTGTGGTGGCCGTGGGATATGGGAGAGCCTGTGCAGTATCCGGTCTCCTGGGTGTTATATGAGACGCCGCAGGAAAAAGTAAGTGATGAGGCCGCCTTTTCTGTGGGATTTCGCCGTGTTACGGCACAGATAAATGATCATGGTGCTTTTCATATTACCGTCAACGGTGAAAAGGTGCAGATACGTGGAACAGCTTGGTCACCGGATTTGCTTCTTCGGCAGTCGAAAAAACAGGATGAGATTGATACGGCATATGTGCGGGCCATGAATTTGAATACAATACGCCTTGAAGGTAAACTTGGAAGTGATTATTTTTGGGAACAGTGCAATCTTCGTGGTATTCTCGTCTTGGCAGGCTGGGCATGCTGTACGCATTGGGAGCAGTGGGAGAAGTGGAAGCCCGATGACTACGGTGTAGCAGAGGCGTCCTTACGAGATCAGCTCCGCCGAATACGGAACCACCCTTCGTGTATTGCGTGGTTTTATGGGAGTGATTTTCCCCCCATACCTCCTGTGGAAAAACTCTATCTTCGGGTCTTGAATGAAGAGTATCCATCCTTGGTACATGTATCAAGTGCATCAGCCCATACATCTTCCCTCACGGGAGAAACAGGTGTCAAGATGTCTGGACCCTATGGATATGTCCCTCCCGCCTATTGGTACGATTCTGCTATGTCGGGGCATGCCGATTCCTTTAACACTGAAACTGGACCGGATGCGTCTTTCCCGCGGTATGAATCTGTTTGTAAGATGATACCCGATGCTTCTCAGCGCTATGTGGGATCCCCCGCGTGGAATCATCATGCGGGGCTTGCCTCCTTCATGGATACGGAGGTGATGAATTTGGCGATTGAGCGAAGATATGGGGTGTCACGGGAGGACTTACCCCGTTTCCTTGAGGCTGCACAATGGTGTGCCTATGAGGCATGGCGCGCTATGTATGAAGCATACAACCGGGAGTATCCTCGAGGTACGGGGGTGATTAGCTGGATGCAGAATGGTCATTGGCCCTCCCTTATTTGGCAGCTCTATGATTATTGGAACGTGCCGACGGGTGGTTTTTTTGGTGCTCAGAAAGCGTGTGAATTGCTTCATTGCCAATACTCCTATGATGATCACTCTATTTGGGCGGTAAACGCCGGACGATCATCCTTCCCTACTCTTACCTGTACTATCACGATATGTCGTGTTGACGGTACGATTTTTCATACAGAGAGTACGTCTTTCCATCTTGATTCATACGAACGGAAAGCCCTCTGTACCCCGCCGCTTCCTTCGGAAGAAGAGTTGTTTTTTCTCCACCTTACCATGACTGGTGAAGAGGGGGAATATTCCCGAAATGTCTACTGGCTTTCCACAGCTAAGGCAGATACATTTGTGCAGGAGCGAACCAAAGAGACGTGGTTTTACCAGCCTCTTGCCACGTGGAGTGACTTTTCTTCTCTGCAATCCCTTCCCCGTACGCAGGTTGTGGTTCGCCATCTTCCCGAAGAGAGAGCTGGTGGGGTGGTGCGTCTTACAAATAGCGGTTCGACTCCTGCCTTTGCAGTACAGCTTGATTTACAGACCCATGAAGGAGAACTTTTTGCTCCCCTTATTTGGAGTGATAATTTATTGACCCTGCTCCCCGGAGAGAGTCTCGAGGTTTCCTACCACTTCCTTGCAGATGATTGTCCCGAGGAGCCCGTATGCTTAGTTTTGAGTTCACCCAATAGTGAAAGCGAGATAGAATGAGAAAGCGAGTGTTTATTGATGGACAGGTCGGTACTACGGGCCTGCAGATACACGAACGGCTCAAAGAGCGTTCTGACATAGAAATTGTTGAGATAGATCATGAGCTGCGTAAATCTAAAACGGAGAAAGCGGCGATACTTAATTCGGTTGATCTTGCAATTCTCTGTCTTCCCGATGAACCCGCTCGTGAAGCCGTAGCGTTACTTGATTCTCATGCACACACGAAAATTATTGATGCATCCACAGCCCATCGTACTGCACCAGGCTGGACCTATGGCTTCCCAGAGCTTGATTCCTCTTTTCGTAATGCCCTTCGTGAGAGCAGGTTTATTTCAAATCCCGGTTGTCATGCAAGTGGTTTTATCGCCTTGATATATCCTCTTATTTCCGATGGCATTCTTGGTATAGAGCAGTGTCTAAGCCTTACTTCTCTTACAGGATATAGCGGTGGGGGAAAAGGATTAATTGCCGAATATGAAGAACAACGTTCGGAAAGTCATGCAGTTCCACCACGACCTTACGCCTTGAACCTGTCCCATAAGCATCTTCCTGAAATGCAAGGGCATACCGGGCTGATCCACGCGCCTCACTTTTTTCCTGTGGTGGGAGATTTTTATCGTGGCATGTTGGTATCGGTGCCACTGTTTCTCCGGGATTGCCACCGTTCTGTATCGGTGAAAAATATCCGAGAGATTTATCAGGAGTATTACGACCAAGAACCTTTTATGAAAGTGTATGAGGAGAACAGTGACTCTGTATTGGAAGCAGGGAAATTTCTTTCTCCCACGGCCTGTAATGAAACCAATACTATGGAGCTGTTTGTATATGGCAGTGAGGAGCAGGCCCTGCTCATGGCGCGGTTTGACAACCTTGGAAAAGGTGCCAGTGGTGCCGCTGTTCAAAATATGAATATTGCCCTTGGACTCGACGAACAGGTTGGCTTAATCTCGTAGCTATTCCTCAGGTGGTGAGAAGGTGATGCCATACTCGGGATGGCTACTGCTTTGGTAGTCACGTCGTCTTCGTCGCAAGGAGGTAATGCGGAGCTGTTCTGCGCGTATTCCTGCAGAGAACGATGTATCGGGAGCAGGGGATGCCACGGATCGCTCCACCTCCACGGTGCCCGGTGTGGCCACCATGCCTGTTGCAAAAAAGAGACTCGTGCTCACGGTGGGGGTTGCTTCTCCCGCAATATCCATGGCGCCCTGTGTATTTCGGATAAAGGAGAGGTTTTGGGCGGGAGGTGCCGTGCCAATATCTTCACCCTTAATGCCATGTCGCCCGTTATTCACAAAGGCGGTGTTGTGTACATGCGGCAGGTGATGAATGGAAATAATACCGGAAAGACGATTGTTTTCGATAATACAGTGGGATATTTCCACGCCTTCATGGTGTACCAAAATGCCATTGAGCCCACCCGTAATGGTGCTTCCGGAAATGGAGCTATTCCGATTCATGGTGAGAACAGGATCACGGTTTGTGCCGACAATTTCTGTGGTGTAGGGATTCTTACCTCGTACATGTATGGCCGGGGGAATTGTAATTGCTCCTCGGTAGGTTCCAGGGGCAAGATGCAGGGTATCGCCGGGGTTCATTTGCACAAACGCTTTTTCTAGGGATTCACCGGGGGATATATGATGGCCGGTGCCGGCTATGACCGTTGTGGCATATACGAGAAGGAATAGAATACTACCTTGTTTCATCGGGTGCTCCTGTGATATAGGTTCACATGTTCCTACAGGTAGTAATATATGTTTCTGTTTTGCTAAAATGACGACCAAGGGTGCTTTCCACATAATTGCTTTGAACTTTGTTTTTGCACTTCCGAGGCTTGTGAAAAAGAATCGGGAAAATGTGAATTTTCTCATTTTTATGGTAAAAACAGTAGCTGCTTTGTAAAAGCTTGTTCATTCTTCTCTTCTAATAATGAGTTGTGGTTTTCTTTTGGTTTGGGTATATATTATTTGTAGGTGATGGAGGGCTGTTCCACCATCTCAGATGACAATTTACCGTATTACTGGGGGGACTATGCGATATAGCCGCATTGTAGTGGGTGTTCTTTTTTGTGTATACACGACTGTACATGCCTTAAACATTATTGATAACGGAGATGGTACGTATTCCGTACGGAAGTCTGAGCTTCTTGCAGAAAAGCATGAGCAGATGGCTGACCCATTGTACGATGAAGTGAAAGAGACTGTCCGTACTATTCCAAACGAAGAGGTAGAACGCATAGAACCTGGTCGTACAGATAATCCGGCTAATGTTCGTCGCGTTGAGGAAATCGTCACGCCGGAGATTTGGGAGTATGTGTTTCCCCGACGGGCCGATGAGTACACTTATACCGGGTTTCTGCAAGCCGTTGGCAAGTTTCCCGCCTTTTGCGGCGACTATGATGATGGACGGGATGCCGAAGAGGTATGTCGTCGGGTGATTGCCACTTCCTTTGCCCATTTTGCCCAAGAAACCGGTATGGGCTGTGATTATACTGCGCGAGAAGAGGACTTACCCCGGTGGCGACAGGGGTTGTACTATGTCCGTGAAATGGATCATGAAGAGGGTGATGGTGGTTATAATTCGGAGTGTAGTGAGGATAATTGGCAAACTGAGAAATGGCCGTGTGGTGTGGATGAGTCGGGAAACTATCTGGGATATTTTGGACGGGGAGCAAAGCAGCTTTCGTATCATTACAACTATGGTCCTTTTTCAGAAGTGATGTTTGATGGCGATGCAACGGTGCTACTTGATAACCCCGGTCTCGTTGCAGATACATGGTTAAATCTGGCTTCGGCAATCTTTTTTTATGTCACCCCGCAGCCACCAAAACCGAGCATGCTTCATGTTGCTGATGGTACGTGGCAGCCCAACGAGGTGGATAAAGAGCAAGGGATAAAACCAGGCTTTGGTGCTACAATTAATGTTATTAACGGTGGGGTTGAGTGTGGCCATGGTGAGCGAGCACAGGCGGTAAACCGTATTCGGTATTATCGTGAATTTGCACCGCTCTTTGATGTTCCCATTGCAGAAGATGAGGAGCTTGGGTGTGAATCCCAAAAAGATTTTATCGTCGGTGGTGCCGGTGCCATGCTTATTCAATGGGAAGATGATTGGGAGTATCGAGAGGAGCGAGATATGGGAAACTTTCGATGCCAGCTGGTGGGATATCAGACACCGGAGTCTGCTTTGGTAGAAGGGGATTATCTGCGCTGTGTCATGCGGCATTACGGAGATATACTTACAATTATTGATGATGATGAGGTGCCTATTACGATTATCGATGATCGGGTGGAAGATGCCTATGGCAAACGAGGGATTGCCTTCCTGGAGAACCCTGTTTCTGTTGATCAGGGTGGTGCTTCCATTATGGTCGTGACAGAAGCTCCTGCAGAAATTCGTTTGGCAATTTATGATGCCACGGGAAACCTTCTTGATGAGCAGGATGATCCCCGTTCATATGCGGAGGCGGGATTGTTTCGATGGGATTTGCGAGATCATCGCGGGCGGTTGGTTCCGTCTGGGTCCTATGCGGTCATAGCAGAAATCTCTTTTGAAGATGGTCGTGTAGAACGATATAAGCGTGTCTTAGGTGTTCGTCGATAATCATCACATGCGTAGCGGGGGACGTGACAGTTCCCCTCCCTTCAAGAATCGGTTTAGCAAAGTCATGTTTGAATAGTTTGCAAAAATGATTCATACGAGGGGAAAAGAGAAGTCTTTGTACTGAATTATACGAAGATCTCAGGGGGGTGAACCATTTCTTTGAGGGGAGTTTTCTTGTTCACTGGCATAGGCAAACCCTTTCTTTTCACGATTTCTTCTTGTTCTTTTTTTATCAATTGCTCCTTTTCTCTAACGGGGCTATTTTAGAGGTATGTAGAACACAAATCTTTGGTGGGTTTATGAAGTATTTACACATGAGAGCATGGTTTCATGCTCTGAGTCGTCGCAGCTTTGTTTTTATTGCCCTGTTGGCTTTTAGTATCTTTGTTCAGTTGCAGGGGGCTCCCCGCAGAACTGCTGAAGTGCCACCGGTTGTACTCTCAGAAGTGTCAGATTCGGCCTATTACCCTGGGCGTATCCGCATTAAAGTGCGCGAAGAAGCACAAAAACTCCTCCAAAAAGAACCGCTTCGTACGGTGGATCACGGGGCGGTTCAAACGGGTATTGCCGATTTGGATGTCCTCAACGAGTCCTTTGCGGTATCACGATATAAGCAAACCTTCAGTGGCCTTGCTGAAGCAGCTGCCTTGCGGAGCCCTGCCGTGCGCGCACGCCATGAATTATGGGGGTTTTATCGTTGGTATGACCTCACTCTCAGCGATTCTGCATCGGTTATTTCAGCGGTAGAATCCTTTGCACAGCACCCCGATGTTCTAATTGCCGAGCCTGTCTATCGAATTGTACGGTATGGAGATGAGTCGCGCACCTGGCGTCCAAATGATCCAGAATTTACAAATCAATGGCATTACCACAACACGGGGCAAAATTTCGGTACTGTGGGAAGTGATATTTCGCTGAAAGAGGCATGGACCATAGAACGAGGGCATGCAGATGTTCTTGTTGCTATTATAGATGATGGGGTTGACCATAGCCATCCTGATTTACAGGGAAACATGTGGGATGGGATTGGAAAAAATTTTGCTGATGATCATACCGATGATATTATTCCCGGAAATCACGGTACCCATGTTGCGGGCACTGTGGCAGCTATGAATAATAATGGTATTGGTGTTGCAGGAATTGCCGGAGGTGATGAAACTGAGCGTGGAGTGACCCTCATGGGGTTACAAATTCTCGGGGGAGAGGAAGAAGCCTTTGGCGGTGGCGGGGTCGCCCCTGTTTTTGCAGCAGACAACGGTAGTGCCATATCTCAGAATAGCTGGGGATATGATGCGCCTGACGTATACAACCAAGCCGATCTCGATGCAATTGACTATTTTAATGAGCATGGTGGGGGAGCGGTGATGAATGGTGGTATTTCTATTTTTGCCGCCGGAAACGATGGCGAGAAGGCAGAGTATTATCCCGCAGCATATGAAGCAACTCTTTCTGTGGCAGCTACGAACAACAAGGATGAACGGGCCTCCTACTCAAACTATGGTGAAACCGTTGACATCTCTGCTCCCGGAGGTGGTTTTGGTCATCGTGTGATCAGTACGGTTGCCGGTGGCGGATACGGAGGAATGCAGGGAACTTCCATGGCCTGTCCCCATGTCTCTGGTGTTGCTGCACTTGTCCTTTCAGCTGCGCATCGTAATGGCGTAACCTTGGATTCAGAAGAGTTGCGCACAATTCTCTTGGAAACCACTGATCCGATTGATGATGAGAACCCTGACTTTATCGGAATGTTGGGAACAGGGCGTTTAAACGCGGCCGCAGCATTACATCGGCTTCAGGATGAGTATCTTCCTGATCTCATTGCTCCTGCTTTTTTTACTGCCTCTTCCCCTAATGTAGAGCGAGTTGAGCTTGCGTGGGAGAAGAATTCTGCGCAGCATGATGTGCTGATACTCCGCTCTGAAGACGCAGTGTTCGGTACTCCCGAAGATGCGTACTCCTATGCGCCCGGTGACTCCCTTGCTGGTGGTGGCGTTGTTGTGTATACTGGAGGTGGCACAGAGGTTGTTGATGAGGGGCTTCAAAAAGGAACAACCTATTACTACCGTGCATTTTCTGTAGATTCCGAGGGGGGGTACTCTCAAGCCTGGCAAAATGCTTCTGCCACAACATGGCATTTTACCGAAGCGGGAACAGCGGATGATCCTCGTATTATTGATAGTGAAGATAAATTGAAAGCCTTAAGTTCTTTTTCTCGCTACTGGGATGGTCACTATCGTCAAAAGGGTGATTTAGACGTGGCTGGAACGACAAAATGGAACGACGGTGCCGGCTTTATGCCCATTGGGAGTGAGGAGACACCCTTTACCGGAGCCTATCACGGTGGAGGTCATCGACTCGTAAATCTCACGATTGATGCCGGACAAGATTATGTTGGATTCTTTGGGTTTATCAAAGATGGGTATGTGGACAGTCTTGGTATTGTTGATGCCGATATTTCCGGTGGGAGCCAAACCGGGGCATTGGTCGGAAGTCTCCGTGGAGGAGAAATATACAGCTCTTTTACGACGGGGAACGTATCAGGTGCAATATTAACGGGTGGTTTTGTGGGAGGTGCCCACGATGGAAGTCGTATAGAAAACTCATATGCCAAAACCAGTGTGACGGGTTCTCAGTATGTGGGTGGGTTTATAGGCTCTGCACAAAAAGTAGAGTTGGAAAATGTCTTTTCCACCCAGAGTGTCGATGCAGATTTTGGAGCTGGAGGATTTGCCGGGACTGCTGGTAATGAGGCTATAGCTACTGCCGCATACTGGGATATGGAATCTTCCGCTGTGGCTACCTCAAACTTAGGTGAAGGAAAAACCACTGCGCAGATGACTGATTCTGAAACCTTTGACGAGTGGGATACAACCCAATGGATGCTGCCGGGAGAGACACACGAAGGCTACCCCTTTCTTCTGTGGGAGGATAAGAATACAATTCTTTTCACGGAGATTGAAGAAAAGGTGTTCGGCGATCTTCCCTTCATGCTTTCCGTATCTGCCAGTTCCGGTTTGCCCGTTTCTCTCTCCCTCTCTCGGGATGATGTTATCTCCCTTGACGGGACGGAAGTAACTATTTTGAATGCTGGGGAAGTAGATATTATTGCTACGCAGGAGGGGGATGATCTGTACGATCCTGCTGAGGAAGTTCGCCAAACCTTCACAGTACTTCCTGCACCGGTGAAAATCGAAATTCGTCATACCCAACAGACCTACGATGGGACGCCCCGTTCTGTATCGGTATACACCGAACCTGAAGATATTTCTCATAGTATACGGTACGACGGTGAAGAGAATGCTCCCTTTGAGAAGGGGACATACGAGGTTGTCGTAGAAGTGACGGAGAAAAACTATATTGGCGTGGATACTGCAGAGCTTCGTATTGAGGCAGAAACGGAGATTATCCATGTTGATACCATTGGGGACACACCGGGCAGAGCGGGACTATTTCCGGTGAAAAACCCCGCATCTCTTGCGGATGAACAGTTTAAATTTGCCCTCACTGCTCCTGAAGCAGTTACTGCCTCCATTCGTATTTTTGATGCCTTGGGTAATCTAATTGATACGCAGGAAGATCCTTCACCACAAGGATCGGGACATCTCTTTTCATGGGATATGACAAACCGTCGTGGTCAGCAAGTTGGTCCCGGAACCTATGTTATTATTGCCACCGTAGAAACAGAAACGGGGCAGGTACAACAGTTTCGTGAGGTTATTGGCCTACGGAAATAATGCGATCTATTGTTAGGGAGAGATTCTCTGTTGATACGGGGGGAGGCGATCTCCTCCCGTTTTCCTTTTCTGCCCCTTCTAAATGTAGGGCCCCCAACATATATTTATCAAAAACCGGTAGGTAGTATGGAACCCCATGAGAATACAAATTTGCATACCCCGTGTCGAAGTCACTCTCGTATGGTACTTCTGAGGCCGGCGTCCTTTTCAGGTGCTTTGTATGTTTCCGGCAGAAGAGTATTCTCCTTTTCCCTTTCCGCAGGTCGCGCAGGTCGTGGAGAAGAGGAGGGGTCGGGGAAAACTCCCCGGGGCTTGCATACCATTGCTGAGAAAATAGGCGCCCATGCACCGGAGGGGATGCGATTTGTCAGTCGCCTCCCTACGGGAGAAGTGATACATGATCGGGAAAGTCATGGTGGAGAAAACTATATTCTCACTCGAATCATTCGTCTTGCGGGATGTGAAGAGGGAAAAAACAGGGGCAACGGCGTGGATTCATTTGCACGATATATTTATATTCACGGCACTAATAAAGAGACCTTCGTGGGTAGCCGTCACTTTTCTCATGGATGTATTGTTATGAAAAATTGCGATATCATATCTCTGTTTGAACGTGTTGAGGAGGGGGAGTATGTCTATATTGATTGAGGGGGTATCCTGTTCTCGCCTTCATTTTGCGGGAATCTTTGGGGTAGGAATGAGTGCTCTTGCTCAGTATCTTGCACCGCAGCTTTCTATTAGCGGATCAGATCGGGATTATGGGAAACCACATCGTGCTGATATGGCAGAGAAATTACGCTCGCAGCATATTTCCATTACTCCGCAGGATGGGTCTGCCCTTGTGCCCGAAGTGGATGCCCTGGTTGTCTCCACTGCTGTGGATGAAGATACTCCTGACGTTCAGGCGGCTCGCCGGCTGGCTATTCCCGTGCTTCATAGATCTCAGGTTTTGGCCGCCGTGGTACGGGCAAATAAAACTATTGCAGTCACGGGAACTAGTGGAAAATCAACCGTATCTGCGCAAATTTTTCATATCCTTCAGTGCTGTGGGTACGCCCCCTCCTATATTGGTGGAGCAAATCTTACAACACTTGTCAAAGAAGGCCTGGTGGGCAATAGCTACCGGGGTAGTTCTTCTATTCTTGTCATCGAGGCCGATGAGAGTGATGGTACGGTGGTTCGTTATCATGCCGATACCTTGGTGGTTCTCAATGTATCCCGGGATCACCGTGAGGAAGAAGAGGTGGTATCCCTTATGAACACCGCTGCACGGCAGGCTCGTCACGTGGTGGTCCCCCATGGTGATGATCGTCTGAGGGAGATTGGAAACATAACCTTCGGGGCGTTCTCTGAAGCTGATTTCTCTGTCTCCCATGGGCAGTTTTCTCAGGGGGCATATTCCTTTTGTATTAACACTGAAACTGTTTCCATGTCCATACCAGGACGATATGTTGCAGAAAATTGCGCAGCAGCGGCAGCGGGGGTTTCTCCCCTTGGAGTACCTCTTAAAAGAGCATTGCAGGCTCTTGAAAGCTACGGTGGCATAGAACGACGATTTGATATTATTGGGACAGATCCCGTAACGGTTATTGATGATTATGCACATAATCCGGATAAGCTCAAAAATGCCATGGAAGGCGCGCGTTTTTTTACGGCCCCCCTCACAGTAGTGTTTCAGCCCCATGGCTATGGCCCCTTGCGGTTCCTTTTTGAAGATCTTCGCCGTCTCTTCGAAGAAGAGATTGGACAGGATGATTCTCTCATAGTTCTTCCGGTGTTTTATGCCGGAGGACGGGTTGACCGCAGGGTTACATCACAAGATCTTGCTAAAGCGCTTGATCGATCGATTCGGGTATATGCCCCGCGAGATAAAAACGAGGCCCGGAAAATCATCTGTCGCACGGTTTCAGCAGGAACGGTGCTTGTTGCTGGAGCACGTGATGTTCACCTTTCTGATTTTGCACGTGGTATTTATTCTTCCCTTCGAGGTAGTCATGACAAATAATACTTCCTATCCAGATCTTCTCATTCCCCCATTCTGGGGAAATAGTGATATTCTTACCCTTACCTGTGCAGAAACGCCGTGCCGTGCGCTGTACGCATTTTTTCCTCTCTTTCGGGAAGCAGGAAAACTCGTTGTTATGGATGCCTTGGAGCCGGGGCGTATTGTGGCAGAAATTGCAGAAACAGAGCACAATCGTACTGTACTTCATCGTTTTTCACCTGAATCTGATGTTCTTGCAATTGCAGCTGCTGCTGTTGCCCCTGAATTTCAGTTTCCGTGTCGGGAGATAGGGGAATTTCTCGGTAGAGAAATTAGACGGGGGCTCCAGTTGCCTGATACCCGTGGGGAGCTTTTATATTTAGGGGAACATCCCCTTATGACCGGAGAAGAACTCTCCAGTCTTGAACGGGAAATGACCTTTAAAGATCGTCTCGGCATTACTCTTCCCCGTGATGCTTCTCGCGCCGGAGTGTTTTTCTTTGTACATAATTCACAGCCCCAGGCCTAATACTACGGGGGAAGAACGTGTGTTTTCAACAGTTATCAACATCGCCTGTTGATACATTATTTCCCGCGGTATGCAGAGAAGAGTATGCCTGTGATCCACATAGAGCAATGGAGCGGGATACAGAGCTTCTTCATGAATCAAACCGCTCGGGGTATGCCCAATTTCGTGTGTATACTTGGGCTCATCCAACTCTGTCATATGGGCGGTTACAGAAAAAAACAGATCTTGATATCTCTGCCATGGATGGGGCAGGAATATACTGTATACAGCGTCCCACAGGGGGGCGTGCTCTGTTTCATGAGGGAGATCTTTGTTTTTCCTTTGCCTTGGGAAGAGCTCTTTCTAGGGAAGGTCGACTGAATCGAAAGAATGTGTATCACATGGTGTCTCACCGTATTGTGTCCTATCTTACCGCCCTGGGAATTTCCGTTCAGCCCTTTTTACCAAAAACGACCACTCATCGGGCTGGGGTAAGCTGTTTTCTGATACAAAACGGGTATGAGATTGGAAGTACAGGAAAAAAATGTGTGGGTATTGCCCTTGCCATTTCGGCAGAGGGGATTCTTTTACAAGGTAGTATTCCCCTTACCCCATCGTATGAGAAGATTGTTGCCTACGTAGTGGGATCAGAGAAAGAGAAGCAAATCTTTTTGTCTCGTCTACAGCAAAAAACCGTCTGTCTTGAAACCCTTCTTGGACGGCCCATATCTTCCCGTTCTGTCGGAGCTGGACTCTGCCGTATCTTTGGGATAGGGTGATTACAAAAGGGTATACATTATGTCTATATGGTGGGGGGCTTTGTGCACCGTACAGGGAATATCCAGATGGTGTGCCAAGTCCTCTCCTGCACGAAGAGGAAGTATTCGATCTTGATTTCCATGGTGGAGTGACGTGATGCGGCTTTTTTCTGGCAGGGAGTGCATCTCCACAGCCGCAAGAAAAGAAAGTCCCTGCATCAAGGTGTTTGGTGTGTAGGGACACCCCTCTGGTGGCGATGTAAATCCACAGTTTATATAAAAGCGACGAAGGGTTTCTTTTGGCTGATATTCCATGGTTTTTTGCATCTTTGCAAGAATACGGGGTGAAACTCCCGGAGCATTCTTTCGAGCGATGAATGAGCGTGTTGCAGCAAAAAGATGAATTTCTGGAAAAGAGAAAAAACGTGCTGCAGCAAGGGCAAAGAAGCTTCCGCTTGACCATGCGACCAATCGATGATCTGTATAGGGGGCTAGAAGTTCAGCGGCTGTTTCTTCCCATGAACCAAAACTGTTGTTCCCGGCAAGAAGGGCCATATGAGTTGTTGTATCAAACCACGCAGTGGTTGAAGAAAGGGGGTGGGGAAGATGCGTTTTATGCACAGCCCATCCCGAAAGAAAGAGTGTTTTCATGGTGAAAACCTCCTCAGAGACTCGACGAGATAGTCCATATCAGTGTATGAGCAGTTGCTTTTGAGAGATATCCGTACGCGGGAGCTATTTTCCGGTACTGTGGGAGGGCGTATGGCCGGAGCAAGAATGCCTTGTCGGCGTAGATGTTGAGAAAGAGCCAGGGCCGCGGCGGCGTTTTGGGTCATGAGGGGGATAATATGGGTTTGTTCTGTGCTATTACCATAGGCGAGTGCCGATATTTCCCGATGAAAATAGGCCGTACGATCGAGGAGCTTTTTGGTTTGACGTGCATTGGTCATAACAAAGCGGAGGGCTTCCATATTCCATCGGAGCACTGAGCAGGGCAGGGCCGTTGAGTATATAAGGCTGCGGGCTGTGTTAAGAAGGTAGGAGCGTATGAGCGATGATCCGCCAAAAAAACCACCACATCCTGCCAAGGCTTTACTAAAGGTTCCCATGTGGATATCAATGTCTGATTCGGTTCCCTGTTGCTCCATAATTCCCCGGCGATGTTTTCCATATATACCGGTGGCGTGTGCTTCATCAACCATGGTGAGAGCGCCATATTTCTGGGCCAGTTCTGCCATGGCTGCGGTATCTGCCATATCGCCGTCCATACTGAAGAGAGAATCGCTCACAATTATTTTATAGGGAGAACGTCCCCTTTGCAACCGTTGTTCCAAGTGGTGGTAGTCTCTGTGGCGATAGCGGATATGTCGAGAGCCTGAAAGAATAATTCCGTCTACAATGGAAGCATGATTGAGACGGTCGGAGTATATCTCCACATCTCGGCCTCCCAGGGCTTGCAGTATCCCTGTATTTGCCGCGTAGCCGGAGTTAAAGAGCAGGGCGGCGGGAAGGTTGAGAAACCGTGTAAGTAAGGATTCTATTTCTTCAAAGAGGGGAGTGTTTTCATATACCAAGCGTGAGGCCCTATTCCCCGAGAGGCTTTCGGGAGATCGTTTACACGATGAATGAATTTCATCGCACTCCTCCAGGGAGAGATAGCTGTTGGTAGAGAAGTTTAAGAGGCTTGAACGGGGACGGGGAGGAATTTTTCGCAGACTATCCGTTTCTCTTCGACGGGCAAGGCGTGTTTCAAGACGTTCATAGAATGGTATAGTCATAGGCGAACCACACTTCTGATGTAGGTGTATCGGTTAATATACGAACGTCCCCGGCGTGCTCGCCGTCCATAGGCGGAAAGAAAGTCCATGAGCCGAGCCCGGGAAAGGGGAGGGCTTGTATGGGTTGTTGCGCCAATCTCAGAGAGCGATCGAAGGGCTTCTGCAGGAGAAGAAAACCGATCTTCATATGCATGAATTGTATGAGAGGTAACGGTTCCCAGAGAGGCGAGTATGTGGTGCTGCTCCTCTGGCGTAAAGTATCGCACGGGTGGTGAGAGATTAAACTCGCGTTGTGTTTCACGCAGGGCCTGTAAGGTTGTATCTCCCAAGTTGTTTACCACCAAATAGCCCCCCGGTTGTACAAGCGTGCATGCCTGTTTGAGCACCTCAGTAGGATCGTGTGCCCAGTGAAGAGCCGTAGAACTTATGAGCAGTGCAAGGTGGCGTGGAGAAAGGGGGAGGGTGTCCATGGAAGCGCAGATACACTGTTCGGCATACGCTGCCCGGAGCAGGGAGTCATAGGCAATGTCAAGAAGTATGGGGCGTAGGGGGATATTATGCCGATACAAGGCTTCCGAAACAACTCCGGGACCACTGCCTAGATCGAGGCATGGTCCAGAGGGAATATGGGGAAGAATCTCCTGTAGTTGGTGCGATATGAGGTCATCTATGGCTGCTTGCTGAACCCGGGCGTAGGTGGCATAGCTATGCGATTTTCGAGAGAAAAAGCGGGAGATTCTTTGGCGGGGGGTCATGGGGTTGCAGCGCGACTCCAGCGAAGAATCTTAGGAGCGTTGGTCCGGAGCCACTCCTGCCATCGTTCGTAGTAGGGAAATTGTTGTTCCCGCTGTTGAAATTCCCGATGATGCACCTGTCTTCGTCCTCCTTTTTTCCGTGGAGGACAGGCTATATGGAGCATCTCGTGATAACATACAGAAAGAAGGGCATAATAGGGCACACTGGGGTGATTATACAGCCCGGCAATGGTGATGAGGTGGTGGGTTTGTCCGTGCGTATCGCAAATCTGCATGTGGCTTGAGGTTTTACTGCCAAAGCGCCCCCACCGCATGTAGGATGAAAGTGTTCCTGAAAAATAGCCTTGATTGAGCTCGGCAAAGGCGGCGTAGAGGTCATAGCGTGTTCCCGTAGCATCGTAGAAACGTCGCTCCGGCATAGCAACACAGGGGTATGATAGTTGCGTATTCGTATTCTGTAAATACCCCCAAATTACATCTTCAATTTGGCGAAGATTTCGTCGTTTTTCCGGAGAGAGGGCTCCTTTCCTCAGGCCTGCGCCAATGAGGGCATCACTCCATGTGAGCAGGGCTTTTTTTATGGAGACGGGGGCTTTATACAGAGGGGAGGGAAGGGTGAGGAAGAACTGTTCTTTTTCTTGGGATATACGCCAGGTTTTCTTGAGCCTTCGATTTTCCACCACATTGATATTGCTTGTGTTTCCTAAAAGCTCGGTAAAGCTTTTTTCATCGTATATTGGTAATGTTCCCTGCACAGCACCTCTCTTTTCGGAATAAGAAAATATTTTTTGTTCACCTTGAATAAAACTATTATTTTCTCTATGGAGTTCTTTTACGAATGTTAGGGTCATCCATGAAGTCTATCCCCCTGTTTTTTTTCCTTCTTTTTGTATTGCTGTCCGCCTCTGTTTCAGCACAGGATGCATCATCATTTCTTAATTTTGGGAACCGTTTTTACAACGATTCTCTCTATGATCAAGCCCTGGAACAGTATAACCGGTATATCCAACATGGCGATGATCTGCCCGATCGCGATCTTGTCTTACTGCGACGGGGGCGTATTTTGTCACGTCAACAGCAGTATGGGCAAGCCATTGAAAGCTATTCACATCTTATTCGTGAAGATGCGTCTTCGGTGTATTATCGTGACGCTCTGTATGAACGGGGACGCTTGTACTTTGACCGGGGAGAGTATCGCCGTGCGGCCGCAGACTTTGATATTGTTTCTTCGCGCTTTGGGGGGGCATCTCAAGGCCGGCGTGCCCAATTCTATCTTGCCCGGTCTCTTGAAGAGAGTGGGGTTCATGACCGAGCCAAAGAAACCTACGCCCGGTTTCTCCGAAGTCATCCAGAAGATCGTCGTGCGGGAGCAGCTCGGGTGGCCTTGGTAGATCTTTATATTGATCATGGTGAGTACAACGATGCACGTGCTCTTATGAGAGCGGCAGAGGACTTCGATCAGGATGATCGGAGTACCTTCGCCTTACAGAGTAGGGTCGCCCATATTCACTACCGCACCCGTTCTTATGATTCCGCCCGTACAATGTATCGAACACTCTTTACCACAGCTACCGACACATTCCCGGGAGCATCTCAGGCCCTACATGAATATGCGACGATTCTTGTGGATCTCAATGATGTTGATAAGGATGAGGCGAAGATCCTTGAGAATGCAATGGAGCAGTTTATTCCCGATATAAAAGCGCTTTCTGCAGAGGACTATTTTCTCTTTGGACAGGTTTTCCTTGCGGGAGAATTTTTATCACGGGGTATCCCCTTTCTTGAAGAAGGGCTGTTACGCTATGATGATATCGATTCGGCACAGGTGTATTACCATATGGCCCGTGCTATTGCACGGCAGGGAGACAATCTTCGCAGTGTAGAGTATCTGCGTCTTATTGCTCCCCACCATGGAACACTATATGCGGAGGCTCAGCTTCGTATTGCCCAGCTCTATGCTCGTAGTGGACTTTTCTCAAATGCCGTAAGCTATTATCGTTCCTATGCGGGACTGGCAGATGCATCTCACGTCGATCGTGCTCTCTTTGCCATTGCTCGTATTTATCGTCAAGAGCTTTCTTCTTCAGCGGCGGCCCTGGCTACCTATGAAGAGTTAATTCGTACCTACCCGGAAAGTCCCTATGTAGAACGGGCTTTCCTTGAAACGGCCCAAATACAGCAGGAGCAGGGGCGGTATGAAGATGCTCGTAATACCTACGAACATTTAGGAACGCTCTTTGCAGATACAGAGACGGGGCGTACAGCGCAAAAATCAGCAGAATATCTTGAACGGTTTCGCATTGTTCAAACTGATCGGGCTCTTTATGAGCTGACAAGACAACTCTACGGCTCCATGGCCGATCAGCCCGATATTCTTCGAGGAGCCTATATATACAGTACATACCTTAAGCGTTTTGACGATGCCGTAGATTTAGTAGGAACGGCCCTTTCAGAAGGGAATCTCTCTCCGGATGAAAGAGAGGATGCGCTCTTTTTAAAGGCAAGCCTTTGGGGAAGTATCTATGAGAAAATGACCTTTGAAGGTGCTTCACAGAGTGCAGATCTTGCTTTACAACGGGCCTTTGCTATGTATGATACGCTTCGTTTTGAAGAAGAAAACGAGCCCCGTGCCGCTCGTGCACAGTTTAAAAAAGCACGTCTTGTAGATAGTCTTCCCCTGTATGAAGAGTATCTCTCCCGGTTTCCCGAGGGTGAACATCTTGGTGCGGTTCTTGTGCGAAGCGCAGCCTTACTTCTCAAAAAAGGCGAGCGGGGAGATACCACTCATGATCAGGCGCGTGCCTATTATCGACGAGCCTTTGAAGAAGGTCGTCCTGCTCAGCAGGGCACGGCCTTGGTCTTTTTGATAGAAGATCATCTTCATGAAGGTGAGTATGATTCTGCTCAGGTCTATCTGACCCATTTAGAGTCCCTTGATCTGGGAGATTCCCAGCAGAGAAGTATCTGGTGGTATGGGGGTGAACTGGCTCTGAAAACAGGGGACTATGAACAGGCAGCACGTGAATACCAAAAGATACTTGATCACTACCCTTCCTATGGTGGTGCAATGCGTGTTCGTTTACGTTTTGCTGAGGCAAAGATGCGGCGGGAACATATTTCTGCGGCACAACGAGCCTATACCCGTGCGTTTCATGAAGCTGCCACAGATACCATGCGTGCTCAGGCGTTATATGGAATGGTTCGTACCATGCGCTTACAGGGTGAAGTGAATACTGCCATAGAACAGGTAGAACATCATTTAGAAGCCTCCCCGAAACTCTTCACGGCATATGCGCCGCTGTTGTATGAACAGGGTCGACTCTATGGTCTCTCGGAAGAACGGTATGCTGCTGTAGGGGTCTATGAGTCATTTCTGCAGAAAACAGAGGCCGAGAAACATCCCCTTCGTACAGCTGCCATGGAGGAGCTCGCCGGGCTCTTATATGAGCTTGAAGAGTATGGCCGGGCTACGCCGCTGTATGAAGAACTTCGTCATGGAGCACAATCCTCGCAGGATTCGCTTCGCTTTGAAGCGCGCTATCTTTCCTCAGCCATTCTTCATGGCGATATGGAAGAGGTGAGCCGTGAATATCGCAGTTTTCGCCGGGGAAGTGGGGCGGATCATGATGAGTATTTTGCCAAGGTTGTTTTTGCCGAAGGGCTTCGCGCTTTTCAAGAACGAGATTTTCGCCGAGCACAGCGTCGGTTTTCCTATGTTGAAGATCGTATTGATCCTACATCGTTCACGGATAAGGCTGTGTATTATCAGGGGTTCTTACAGTACGAAAATGAGGAATACTCCGATGCAATTTCTCATCTTCGCTCATTTATTAAAAACTATCCGGCAAGTTCCATGATTCACCAGGCCCGCTTTGTTATTGCCACGGCATTTCTTCGTCAGGAAGAGTATGTTCGAGCAGGAACATACTTTACAAAAGTAGCACAGGCCGAAGATGCAGATGATGACCTTGTGTTCCGGGCCCTTATGAATGGTGCCATGGCGTGGCAACGAGCTTCTCAGTGGGAGCAAGCCGGCGAGGCATACAGCGCGGTGTTGCGTGATTTTAGTGAGAATATTCAGCCGGGAGAATTTTATCTTACCACGGGGTTTGCGTGGTATCAAGCAGGGCGAGTTGGTGTTGCCCTTGACTACTTTAAATCGGCTCAGGAAGAAGTTACGGGTAGCGATAGGGCTGAAGTTGAGTATTGGATTGCCATGTCGCATAAAGAACTTGGCAATACGGCTCGTGCCTTAGAGCTGTTTCTGAAAATACCCTATACTCATGGGTACGAAGGAAAATGGGGTGTAACAGCGGAGTTTCAGGCGGCACAGATGTACCATCAGCGTGAGCAGTATGATCATGCACGAAGACTCTATGAGAGCGTTGTTCGACGAGAAGGTTCTTCCTCCGGCATGGGAGCAGATGCCCATGAAGCTCTCTCTGATCTTGAGACGGTTTCCCAGGATCGCTAAATGGCGTGTGAACGGGTTGAGAAATTTGTTAACTTCATGATGACCCTTCCCATGTTTCAGGCCTTGGAGTTTTGGCAGATACGTTTGTTGTACAACGATGTGAATATACGACGCTTTGTGCAGGGAGAAATGGTTGTCCATGAGGAGGATCCCTGTAGCAAAAACGGTTTCTTTATTATTTTTAGTGGACGGGTTAAGGTCTTTAGTGTTGATGATAAGGGAGAACAGATTTACGCAATCCTCGGAAAGGGTGATTTCTTTGGGGAGATGTCCATTCTCGAGGAAAAACCGCGGAGCGCATCCGTGGCGGCTTTACATCCCTGTGAAATATTTGTATGGGACTGTCGTGCTTTTATTCGAATGCTTGAGAAGTATCCCTCAATTTCTCTTGCCTTTATGCGAATATTAAGTGAGCGTCTTCGCCGTGCCAATCGGAGAATCAATAATTTTTCTTTTATGTCGGCTCGGGAGCGTCTCATTGTATATTTGCGGGAAGAGGTGCATCGTCGTGGTATTCTGCAAGAAGACGGTACGTACCTCATTGAAATACCTCCTCAAAAGGCGATTGGTTCAACCATGGGAATCGCTCGGGAGACGGTTTCGCGAGTGTTTGCAGAGTTTGCAGAAGATGGTATTATTATAAAAAAAGGTTATAAAAAGGTGTTGGTTCCTGATGAAACGTTATTACAAATTTGAAATTTCCCGAATGAAGTTTTGGACCGTTGTGGTTCCCAGCTTCATTGGCCTGTGTCTTGTGGCGGTGGCTCTTTCCTATTACCTTATAAATAGCGTAATTATGCCTCGACATATTGACCT
The DNA here is from genome assembly GCF_000474745.1 of Chitinivibrio alkaliphilus ACht1. Lineage (NCBI taxonomy): Bacteria > Pseudomonadati > Fibrobacterota > Chitinivibrionia > Chitinivibrionales > Chitinivibrionaceae > Chitinivibrio > Chitinivibrio alkaliphilus. The sequence goes on from NZ_ASJR01000003.1 coordinate 93,114, forward strand.
TTCTGCTCGTAATATTGTGGAAGTTCCTTCCTTAGAGGGCATGTCCTTTGCTGATGCACGGCAGGAGTGTTATAACTTAGGGCTTCGTTTAACCGTATCTGCTCAGGAGTATAACGATACTATTCCGCAAAATGTGGTCATGCGGCACACCCCCGAAGAAGGTGAGCAAGTAAAACGGGGACGAGTTCTCTCTGCTACGGTCAGTCGGGGCAGTGAGATTGGTACGGTCCCGGAGATCGCAAATCTCCCCTTTGGTCCTGCACGGACAGAATTGCATAGTGCTGGTTTTCGAAATATCACCCGTGAAAGTGTTTATAGTGATGAAATAAACCAGGGGCGCGTTGTTTCTGTCACTCCTGAAAGCGGGTTACAGGTATCGAAGGAACAATCCATAACGGTGGCCATCTCCAAGGGAGCTCGGGCCAGCTCTGCGACAATGCCGAATGTGGTGGGAGAAATGTTTTCAACGGCTCGTGATGAGATTGTTTCGCGCGGTCTTGAGATTGGGTCGGTAGAGTATGAAGTTGTGCAAGATCGTCGTCCCGGTATTGTGCTTCGTCAATCCGTATCGCCGAACCGAAGCGTAGATTTAAATACAAAGGTGGATTTGGTTGTTACCGTTACCGAATAGGTTTTTCTATATACTGCTTTCGCTCCTTCTTTTTTCCTGCGCCACGGTGCGTGACACCGCACGGGATGATGATCGTCGTGCAGCCCCAAAACAGCTTCGTGACAGTGTCGATTTGCGGGTCTCTTCATATCTATTTGTTGAAGCAAAGAATATGGAACGCCGAGAGCGATATTACGAAGCATTTCGATTTTATAAAGGGGCCTTTTCCTATGATCCCTATTCTGAATATCTCATGGATCTTCTGCCGGAATATGCGGTTCAGCTGAATCTGCCCGAAGAGGCCGTGAACATTATCTCTCAGGGAAAAGGGCGTGGTGATTGGTCCGATACAATAGTTCGACAAGCCATGGGTATTTATCGAAGAACTGCTGGGTATGAAAAAATACCTCAGTTTTTTGAATATCTTGAAGAGCCACACTTCTATGACACCCTTGTATATCTTGATGCTCTGGAAAAAACGGCTCGTCATATGGAAGCCATAACAGTGTACAAGAAAATTGCTGAGTCTTCTACAATTGACAGTCTTGTCAGTCTTCCTGCGGATGATCCGGGACGGGTTAATCCACGTGATTTTGATATACAGATTGGAGACCTCTATCGTCGGGAGGAGCTCTATGATTCAGCACTCGTCTATTATGAAAAAGCTCGAACGGAAGAAGAAACACGCCTTCCGGCGTTGCGCGGTATTGCCTTGTCGAAATATTTCATGGGAGAAAATATTCCTGAGGCGGTGGCACGAATGGAAGAGGTGTATGCTGAAGCTTTGGAAGAGTCAGTATATTTTCCGGTGCTCATGGAACTTCTCGCATGGCATTATGCGTCTGTTGAACAAGAGTATGTTCGTGCTGTAGAAATACTCACTCCTCTCTATCAGTATGTCCTTTCCCGTGAAAATAGAGATTTACTTGTGTATTACGGTAAAGCCCTTGTTCTTTTTATGAACAGTGCTGAGCTGTTTGAACAAAGCGAAAATCTTCTGACAGAACTCCGTACATATTCAGATACGAATTTTTATCTTCTGCTTTATTCAGGAATTACCGCTACATCACTTGGCAAGGTTGAAGAGGCAGAACGGTGGTTTAATCGCGCCTTTTCCACTGAAGATGTATCCACGGAAGATCTTCTTGGAGCGTATCGCTATGCGATTTGGAATGCCGTTGCCATGGAGCAAAACGAGTTGGCCCATACCTATATTTATGAGATGCTTGACCGATTTCCAGGATCGCCCCATGCGTACTATATCGCTGGTGTTGCTCAGATGCGCATGGGGGAGTATTCCACAGGCGTAGGTTGTTTTGGCCGTGCTGCCGAGCTTTCAAAGGATGATTTTTCTGACCTCTATTTTTCAGTCCTCTTTCAAAAAGCTGTTGCCCATGATAGTCGGGGAGATTTCTCTGCGGCCGAAGAAATTCTTGAGGAAATTATTGCGCAAGACTCCACGCAACATCTTGCTGCGAATTATCTCGGATATTCCTGGGCAGAACGCGGCGAGAATTTGGATAAGGCCTTGCGGCTTTTGGAGCTTGCTCTCTCACAAGAGCCAACCAACGGCGCATATCTAGACTCGTATGCCTGGATTTTATATCAGAAGGGGGAGTATGAAGAGGCCTTAACCTACATTACAAAGGCAGTTCGGTATCTTGATGAGCACTATGTCGTCCATTATCATACGGCGGATATTTTGGTGCAGTTAGGGCGATATGATGAGGCACAAACCTCGTACGAGGAGGCCTTGCGTTTGATACCTGAAGGCAAAGAGGACGATCGTCGTTCTATTACAGAAAAATTAAACACCCTCAAGGATCGCAATTGAAAGTAGTTTTCCTAGCAGGGGTGCTGCTTGCTTTGTTTCTCGGCTGTGCACCACGCTTTCAACGAGGGCCCATAGAGCGTGAGGGAGAGTTGAAATTAAGTGGGTCCTTTCTTCTGCGCACGGAAGAGACGTATTACGAAGGTACCCTGGCAGCCATTCGTGATTCAGTTCAGACAAGTGTACATTTATACTCAAATTTCGGGGTTCGTTACCTCTCTGTTATTGCACAAAATGACTCCGTTACCCTTGACATGCGGGGGCATGAGCCCGTGAGATTTCATGGGGAGAGTCGGGCGGTCTTGGGAGATTTTCTTACCTTTGATCTCTCATATACTGAGGTGGTACTTCTTCTTACTGGCTACATCCCCCCTCGTTTTGAGGATTCGGCCCAGCTCCCTGATGGGGTTCGTGCATATTCCCGTGAGCGATTTGGACAACGTATTGAAGGGTACGATTTTATGTATGAGGGGATGAAGATAGCCCTCTCCGATCCCGATGCGTATCATTTTACAGAGATTTATGTAGGAGTAGATAGCAGCAATTATATTACTATAAGCTATAATTGACGCGTTGAGGTTTCGGTGAAAACGACTCTACTCATATATATTCTTTTTTTCTGTGCATATCAAGTAGATGCGCAGGGAAGCAACGTTTCATCTGGAGCGATGTTCGAATATCTTCTTTCACCAGGCTATTCTGCTCGCTCACGTTCCTTAGGAGGTGTTCACTCACTTCTTCTTACGGATGATCCCTCAGCTCTCTTTCATGCTCCGGCTCTGTTACCTTCTTCAAAGCAGCAGCAGGGAGCAATAACCTACGAGCCATATCTCCTTTCTATGGATCGCTACGCCCTTGGATATACCCAACCTATTTCAGATTCTCTTGTTGTGGGGGGAGTAATACGCTCTGTAAGTCGTGGGAGCATTAATGCCTATGATGAGTTCGGTACGCCCCTTGATATCTCAATTGCTCCTTTTGGAATATCCCTTTCCGCTGTGAGTGGATATGCCTTTTCAGAAGATTTTTTTCTGGGGAGCGCGATACATCTTGCCCACGACCATCTAGCCCCCTCTTCAGACTATGTTTCATCCACTGTCTCAGCCACGGCACTTCTCTTTGATGCCGGGCTTCTTTACCGCATCTCCGGGGCGGCGCATTTGTCTTCGGGCGTACGACACATAGGATTTATATTGGATGATCATGGTGAGCAGGGCAGCAGTTCACTGCCGGCGTCGCTGTATGCGGGGATATCTGGGGCTATTCGTAATGAGCTGCTTTCTGTGTGGTATCTTGAGGGGGAGTATTATACTGTGGGCGATTTGCATATAAAAACTGCAGTAGAACTTGTTTTTCCTCAATATCTTACTGTGCGGAGCGGTATGCGCTTTACCCCGCAAGATGTTGAAAATCTATTTGAAACAATCTCTGGTGATCGGCCAGTGCGTGCCAAATATTCGAAGAAGACCGTAGATCTTTTTTCTCTCGGAGCAGGCCTTGCCTTTCCTATTAATACGGCCCTAATCACTGTTGATATGGCTGTGACATTTCATACTGATGCCCTTGATCCTACTACAACTGTGACCCTTGGGTTTGCCCCTTAATAGTTAGCTCGATCTCCCCGTGCATTCATAATAAGTCCTACAAGTAGAGCCATGGTGAGCGTAAATGATCCCCCGTAGCTCAGAAAGGGCAGGGGTAATCCAGTCACCGGCATCATACCTACCACCATGGCGATATTTATGATAACGTGAAAGGCTGTCATTGAAGCTGCCCCCACGAGAAGGATATTGGCAAAGCGGTTTCTGATATTACGAGTAGAAGAGAGAGCTCGAATAATAAGCAGGAGATAGAGTATAAGAACGAGGGCGCTTCCTACAAGGCCAAATTGTTCTCCCAGTACCGCGAAAATAAAGTCGGTGTGTGCTTCTGGAAGATATTGCAGGTTTACTTGAGAACCTTGAAGAAATCCTTTTCCGTATTCCTGTCCCGAGCCAAGGGCTATCATCGATTGAATCACCTGATACCCTGCTCCACGGGGGTCTGCCTGTGGGTTAATAAAACTCACCACACGCATTTTTTGATAATCTTGGAGGACATTATTCCACACTAAGTTTGTCATGGTAGCGGCAATGAGTGAGAGGGAGAAAGAGAGGATCATTATTTTCAGGGGAGGGCGTAAAATACGAAATGACAAAAGGTGGATAAACACAAATATGCCCCATGGAATAGATGCCCAGAGAGAAAAGTGGGTATCCCCATCGGCGTAGAATGAGAGAATAAGGGGAATTGCACTCAGAACCAAGGAGATACAAGGGGTAATAAGATAGAAAATTTCACCGAGACTCATGCCTGCCCAGTAAAACATTGGCAGGGATATGGAAAGAAAAATAAGGGCTGTACCGAGATCAGGTTGTTGCATTACCAATACGAAGGGGATTGTAATAATAATAGCCGGAACAATCATTGTGCGTAGTCGATACAAGGAAACATCTCGTTTTGTGAGGTAGCGGGACAGCATGAGAAGCAGGCCAATTTTAGCAAACTCTGATGGCTGAATACGCAATCCGCCGAAGACAAGCCAGCGCGCAGCACCCATAGCCGCTTCACCAGAAAAAAGAATTGTAATAAGGAGGAGGATGGTGACAACGTAAAAGAGATGGGCACTTTTGTAGAAAAATGCCGTGGGAATACTCACGGTGATAAGTATGAGTAAAATCCCCATAATACCCCACAGAATCTGTTGGTTGAAAACATGAAAACTTGCGGAACTGTACACAAGGGCAAGACCAATAGTCCAAAGAATAAGGGCAATGATAAACAGAAAAACATCAAATTTGCCCGTAAGAAAATACGATTTCATTGTGCCCATTCCTTTCCATCCCAGTCGTCGTAGTCTGTGCGTATAGACTCTCCTTGGGGTGTTTCTGTAAAAAAGTAGTCAAACACTTTTTGTGCAACCGGAGCGGCGTTTACACCACCGCCTCCGGCATGGGCAAGAAGTACCGATACCACAATGGCGGGTTCATCGAGGGGGGCGGCCGCAACATATACTGCATGATTTTCACCGTGCGGGTTTTGTGCCGTTCCGGTTTTTCCTCCTACGGGGATTCCAGAAACTCGCGATCGCCAGCCCGTACCACCCGGAACATGTACCGTTCGCCACATTCCCTCCTTAATTGATTCTATGGTAGAGCTGTCAAACGGGAGGGGGCTAATGGGGGTTGGTGGCGTTGCTGTAATAAAGGCATTTTCGGGAGAACGGATTTCCTTAAGCAGATGTGGTGCGTAGAGGCTATCCTGCCCAGAGAGCGATGCCGGTATTAAGGCCATTTGTAAAGGGGTGAGATCTTGTGACTGCCCTATGGCCATATTGAGTAGAAGCCCTCGTGTCCATCTCCATCCGGGACCACGGTTGGCGTGGCGGAGGTTGTGGGCGATACTCCCGGATAAATATCCACGTGATTCACCGGGGAGGTCAATGCCCGTGCGATCACCGAGAGAGAGGGGACCAGCGAAATGATTAATCTGTTCATCCCCAAGAAGAAGGCCGAGTTGATAGAAGTATACATTGCAAGAAGTTTTTAAGGCATCTTCCAGGGAAAGTCTTCCATGCCCTTGCCGATACCAGCAGCGGTAGTAGCGGTTTCCAAAACGCATGCCACCGTCACAGGATTTATCCATATACCCCCCAGGGCTCACCACACCTGCTTCCAAGCCGGCAAGGGCGGTAATGAGTTTGAAGGTTGATCCTGGAGAGTAATTGCTTGCAATAGCTTTGTTTATTAACGGCCGGCGTGGATTATGCTGTGCCTGTCGCCACTCTTGCCCCACAATTTTTTCTGCCAAAGAGAAGGTGTTAGCATCAAAGGATGGGTTACTGTACATGGCTAATACTTCGCCATTTCGAGGATCCATGGCAACCACTGCCCCTTGGAGGGTATCATCAAACTGTTCAGCAATAATGCGTTGCAGTTCTGCATCAATGGTGAGGTAGATATTATTTCCCGGTGTTGGAGCAATGTAGGGCATACCCTCAACGATGCCCAGACGAGTTCCCCGTGAATTTCGCTCTACAAAGGCCCACCCTTTTTCTCCCATGAGGAGTGTATCATAATAGGCTTCAATTCCGGATTTGCCAATTTGATCACCGCGATGATACTCATAGTCTGAAAATCGCGTCAGTTCTTCCTGATTTATTTCAGATAGATAGCCGAGTACATGGAAGAGTTTTTTTCCATAGGGGTATTCTCGTCGGGATTCTATTTCGATAGAAATACCGGGAAGTAGGGTACTATGTTCTTCAAGAATACTGACATATTCAAGAGATATATCTTCTGCTATCATTGTTTGAGTACGAGGGCTTCTTCGTGCATGGGCGAGTCGCTCATCCAAATAGGTTGTATCAAAAAGAGGGGATCCATGAGAGTCTGCGATGGTAAGAAGGCGTTCACGTATTCGTGTAAAAGAGTTCTGGGAAAAGGCTTTGCGCATGCTGTATTCTGTGGGATGTGTTACGGAGAAAAGACTATCCAGTATTGTTCGTGGAAAGAGTGGGGAGCCATCTTCATCTTTCATGGCAGTGAGGTACTCATAGAGTCGGTGAGGGGTTTGTTCTTCCACAGGGAGAGTAAGGGTATGAGTTCGCAGGGATCGTGTAAGAAGCTTTCGGGGAAAAAAGGGTTTTGACTCGGGGGTTTTCAGATGCGCAAGTTGTGTAAAAAGATCTTTTTCACGGGGGATGTGTGCCGGAGTAATGTAGAGAGAGTAGGAGGGGCGGTTTTGGGCAATAATGCGCCCCATTCTGTCATAAATAAGACCTCGTTCAGGTCGTAACATTTCTCGCGAAAAGCGATTTTCCTTGGAAAGACGAAGGTATTTTTCTCCTAAATGAATTTGAATATAGGCAATACGTACAAGGAGGAATGCGAAAATAAGACTGAAAATTACAATTAATACCTTGGACTTTGAAAGCCGCTCAAGATAGACCCCATCGATGGTATCTTTACGTAATTCCACAGACCTATCTTCTCCTGTGTGGGGTGAGATAGTGGGCAGCAAAGAGTATGAATGATGACAGAATTGCTGTATACAGAGCACCGGGGATTCCATTGGCCAGTATGGTTACCGCGGAGACTCCTTCTGTTTCAACAGAATAATAGATAAAGGAGTGGAGGAGAGAGGCTATCACTAAAATACTAATTTGAAAGACGGGACCGGGGTTTAATTTCTCCCGTGAAAACAGCCCTACAAATCCACCGAGAATACTATTTGCCAGGGCATTTACACCAAGGGTTCCTCCTGAATAAAGGTCGATAATGAGACCGACAAAAAAACCGACCCAGATGCCGGCAAATCTTCCATGTTCTATGGTAAGTATAAAAAGCAGTATTAGTACCGCATTCGGGTACACTCCCGCAATTGCTATTTGAGAGATGATTGTTGCTTGTAACACAAGGGCAAAGCAGAAGTAGAGGAACCATTTTAGAAAGAGCATACTAACCTCATTTACTCTTCAGATTCAAGATGTTTTATGTCTTTACTAAAGGGGGCCCACCGGCTTTCAAGGGATATGACATTGATAAAGCGGAGGTTGTGCAAGTCTGCAAAAGGACGTATCCATATACGTTGGTAGAGGGGGTTTTCCGCTTCAGCAATGTCTGTAATCGTTCCCACAGGAAGATAAGGGGGGTAAATGCCTCCAAGGCCGGAAGTGACAATCGTATCTCCCAGGGTGAGGTCACGGGCATTACTCACATCGATGGAGAGGTTCAGTCCGTCATTTGATTTCAAAATGCCAATTGCTCCCGATGCCTCGTGGAGTACACTGAGTTTTTCATCGGGCATACGCATAAGTTGTACACGAGAACAATTAGAAAGGGCCATGGATACTTTTCCCACAACACCGTGATGGTCTATGACGGGCATATTTTCTCGCACCCCCTGTTTACGACCGATGTTAATGGTCATGGTGCGATGAATAGGGACCGGCTCATAGGAGATTACCTCTCCTTGAATGAGTTCGTAGGGAATTTCCTCTGCAAGGTGCGTAAACTCTCGTTGTAAACTATCGGTGCTAATGGTGTATTTTAGATTAGAGTACTGCATCTGCAGTTGCGCTACCTGTTCAGCCAAGAGTTCATTTTCAGCAAAGAGATTACGAATCTTGTTTGTGTGGTTCACCGCCGATTCAATGGGGAAGAGAATCGTTGTGAGAGTCGCCGTAATCTGCTGTTGCTGGGTCTCTCCTGAGTTAATGAGCATCCACGATATAACCACCGTTACAAAAAGGGAAGATCCATTTTTATGCTCAAGGAGAAAGGAGACTATCCAGTGCATGAATCTCCCCGTTATCGTTTATTTCTGCTGCTATTGAGAAGAACATCCTTGTAGAGGGCTTTGTTTTCAACCACCTTCAAGGCACCGCGAGCTACACAGGTCATGGGGTCATCTGTACCGCATACGGGGAGGTTTGTTTCCTGCCGGATACGTTCATCTAATCCACGTAATTGAGATGAGCCCCCCGTAAGGACAATGCCTTTATCCAAAATATCTGCTGAGAGTTCTGCCGGAGTTCTTTCAAGGGCACTCAAAACTGCTCGTTCGACCTTTGCAACGGGCTCCTTTAAGGCATCCCTGATTTCTTCGGATGTGATTCTCATGGTTTTGGGAATACCGGCGACCTGGTCTCGTCCACGTACTTCCATTTCCAACTCTTGCTGGAGTGGGTAGGCAGATCCGATTTTGATTTTGACCTCTTCCGCAGTATTCTCCCCAATAATAAGATTGTAGGTTTTCTTGAGATACTCCACTATTGCTTCATCAAATTCATTGCCCCCAACTTTTTCCGAAATATCACAGACCATTCCCCCCATGGAAATAACTGCGATTTCAGAGGTGCCTCCACCGATGTCAATAATCATATTTCCTGAGGATTCTAAGACGGGAATCTCCATGCCAATCGCGGCTGCCATGGGTTCGGCAATTAGGTCAGCTTCCAGTATGCCTGCTTGTTCGGCAGAGTCAATAACTGAACGCATTTCCGCCTTCGTAATGCCCGAAGGTACTCCAATGACTGCACGGGGTCGAAAGAGTCGATTGGTTTGTACTTTCCGAATAAAGCGACTCAGCATTTCTTCTACAAGGTCAACATCAGCTATCACCCCGTCTTTCATGGGTTTTATTGCTTCTATTTTGCCGGGCGTTCGACCAAACATCTTTTTTGCTTCGCGGCCAATGGCAAGAGGCTCTCCGTTAGAGCTGTCAATGGCAATTACGGATGGTTCGTCAATGAGCAAACCACGCCCTCTTGCATAAATAAGTGTGTTTGCCGTACCCAGATCTATGCCGAGGGCAGTTCCGGTAAAAGAAAAAGAGAAGATGCTCATATTTTTACTCCGTTATCTAACTGTTTTGCCCGTTGTTATACACCTAAAATAGTTTTTATTTTGTTACCGTTGCAGAAGAATCAATATTTCTCGAGATTCTTTTTTACTACTCTTGTCTGACTCTATCCTTTTTTTCTCACTTTGCAAGCATAATCCTGTTCTTACGAAAAAAAACGTTCTTATAATGAGTGATTTTTCCTGCGGATATGGTGATAACATCGATCCGTTCGGGGGAAGGAGCATGGTGTTTTTCTTTCACATAGCGCTCAGCCGTTCGGCGGATTCGTTCAAGCTTTGCCGGGGTTATTTTATCTTCGGCAAGCCCCACTTTTTTACTGCGGAGCAACTTCACTTCAACAAAGACAAGGCGGTTTTCGGGGGAAATTGTAACAAGATCAATTTCTCCAAATCGATCTGCCCAATTACGGCATATGATTCGGTAGCCCCGCCGTAACAAATACGCTGAGGCTGCATCTTCCCCGGACTTTCCGGTCTCACGGGTATTCATTGGACAATAAGATGTATTCCCAAGAGAATAAGAAGGATGAGAGAAATCCACTGCTGTCGCAGCGTATAGTACCAAAAGGATGTGCTGAAAAGGGGGTACACAAAGGGGTCTACCTGAATTTTGCCGGTGGCGGCACCGCGTCGATCTCCCATACGTCGATCCGTAATTCGTCGATTTATCGGAGTATCCTCTTTTTCTGGTTTCGCATATACACCGATATGTTCTTCCTGTTCAACCGTATCAAGATCATTTAATATTTCACCCACGGAGGAGTAGCGCTCTGTGCGCCCCTTTTTTAGACATTTAAGAATAATGAGTTCTAATCGTTGTGGCATGTTCTTGCGATGTCGTGAGGGGTGCTGCGGAATATCATGAACGTGGCTGTATACAATAGACAGTGGTTTCTCTCCGGAGAAGGGGACATCTCCTGTGAGCATTTCATAGAGAACTATGCCGAGGGAGTAAATGTCGGTACGATAGTCAAGGGGGTCTCCCGAGGCCTGTTCTGGTGACATGTACTCAGGAGTGCCCACGGCCATTCCGGCTCGGGTTATTTTTTCCGTAAATAACTGGGCAATGCCAAAGTCTGATATCTTACACACGCCAGACGAATCAATTAAAATGTTTTGCGGTTTAATGTCCCGATGGACGATTTTTCGAGCATGGGCATATTGAAGGCCGCGGCAGATCTGTTTTGCATAATCAATAACAAGCTCTATATGAAGGCCTTCAGCAGGAATGGCTTGGTCAAGTGAAAATCCGTCGATGTACTGCATGGAAAAATAGGAGAGACCATTTTCCTGCCCATAATTGTAGAGGGAGACCACATTGGTATGATCGAGCCGTGATATTGCCTGTGCTTCAAGGTGAAACCGCTGCCGCGCCGTAGGATCTTTTTCGCCACGATCAAGGAGCACCTTTAGGGCAACTTTACGCCCAAGCGGTTCCTGTATGGCGCTATACACATCTCCCATGCCCCCTTTACCGAGATGTTCGAGGATGGTGAAATCTCCTACTTTTTTCAGAGCCGGCATACTTAACCTTTATTCAGGGTTATTATTTTTTCAACCTTCCGTACTGTCTCTTCTAAGACATCATTAATAATATAATACGTGTAATTGCCGGCGTGGCGTGCAAAGTCCGTTTCTTTTTTTGCGTTCTCCAGGCGGATACGCAAGGCTTCCGGAGATTCCGTATCCCGCATTTGGAGTCGTTTTTTAAGTTCTTCAAATGAGGGAGGTTCGATAAATATGCCAATGCTGTTTCGGTAATGTTTATCCAGCTGAACTTTTCCCTGAACGTCAATATCCAGAAGGACGGTTTTGCCTTCTTCTATCATCTTATCGATAAAAAAACGAGGCGTGCCGTAATAATTGCCATGAACTTGCGCCCACTCTATAAAACCGTGGCGTGCGACCTCAGCTTCAAATTCCTTAGGAGTGTAAAAGAAGTAATCAACCCCATGTTTTTCTCCGGCTCTGGGTGCGCGCGTTGTTCCTGATATGGAGTATACCAAGTGGGGAAGCCGTTTTTTAAGCTCTCGAAGTACCGTGGTTTTTCCTGCTCCTGAGGGGGACGAAAATACGAAGAGCTTTCCCTGTGTCATGCGAGTGTCCTTTCCAGAAATTTTCGTGATATTGAGTTTGGATCTTTGAGTATCTTGTTTCCTCGGGTTACCTTGCAGAGGCTGATCTTTAAGTCCTTGGCAATTTTACGCTGCGTATCGCCACGGTGGAGTCGTTTTATGAGCTCCCACCTGAGCAGTAGGGTTTCTTGTTCCTTGTCGGTAAGGAGCTCGCTGAATAGTTGCGGGATCTCCTCAGGGTGAGTTTGTTGGAAAATTTCTGCAAATTCTTCGAGAGACGTCATGGGGTATTCCTTTCTGTAAAGACCTCCATTTTTTCAAGGATGGTATATCCCAGAACGGAGCATGCCGTAGCAACGTTCAGGGAGTTTTTATATCCAAATGTTGGTATTTCAATAAGCAAATCACACGCTTTTAAAACGGGCTCGCTGATTCCGAGGGCCTCGTTTCCAAGAATAAGGGCAACCTTGCGAGGGGGGCGAACCTCTGTGTAGAGGTGGGAGTGGGAGGTTGTTTCTGCTCCCCAGAGATGAATGTCCTGTGCGCGGCAATGGGCAACAGCGTCCATGGTTGTAGGAAAATGCCGCCATGGTACGTAGTCGATGGTTCCCAGAGAGGTTTTTGCAAGTTTTGTATGGGGGGGGTAGGCGGTGTAGCCACAAAGAAAAAGCTCTGCCACTCGCATGGTATCGGCTAAGCGAAAAATCGCACCGACATTGAACGCACTTCGGAGATTATCCAGGATTATATAGAGGTTGTGACGTGGCAGAGCACGATACTCTTCTACGGGGATATCTACATCAAAGGTACGAACTGTGAAGTTTGTTTCCATATCACCTTTTTTTAATGCCACGGGAAAGCCCTTTCATGTTATATTTTGTATAAAATATGTTATCAAAGGAGTAAGATGGGAGCTCAAAAAATTGGGGTTGCCACCTCGATATATAAAGACTGTGGTTTTGATTCTCAGAAAACAATTGATTTTGTTCGTGAGACTGGTCTTTCTTTGGTGCAGTTGTATATGAATGAAGAGTTGGAAAAAGATGCGGCCGAGACGGAGCGTCTGCGCGACCTCTGCTCTACTGAAAAAATAACACTTCTCTGCCATTCTCCCTACGACCTTAACAAAGCAGTTTTATCGCACAGTAGGCATATTGCATCTCTTAACAGAATCTTTCCAAGAAATCAAAAAAAATACGTGGTATTTCATTTTGATGAGACAGCCTCGGTGGATGATGCTCTGTCAGTTATGGAGATTCTCAACAATAATGGGATAACGGTCTGTTTAGAAAATTACTTCCGGTTTCATGACAGAGATAGTCTAGTGAGTAATATTACTCTCTATACCCGGCTTATCCACCGTGCTGCGGAATTAAAACGGGATTTTGTTCCTCTAATAGATATCCCCCGTTTTTTCATAGCACCCTTTGCGGTGTTTGATCCGCTCTTTATTTGCGAACTTGTTTTAAATAATATTGCCTATGCACGAAAAGAGATTTTCCTCCATCTCATTGATGTAACAGATACTCGTCAACGCCGTGAAGATTGGTGTCCTGTAGGAGAAGGGATTCTTTCCTATGATACGATTTTTACCCTGTTACAGCGATATGCCATATCTGTTCCCTACACAATCCTCGAATATGAAGAGGTAGAGCCGGCCTTAGCAAGTTTGCCGGAGGTGTCTCGTTTGCTTAATATTCTTCATGTGGAATAAGAAGGAGGAGTTGTGATTTGGAGCTTGGGAATTGATACCTCATCTATTGCGTTGAGCGTAGGACTTTACAAAGATACCGCCCCCTTTTTAAGTAATACCCGGTATGAACAGCACGGCCACTCGCGACATATTGTTGCCATGGTGCGTTCTCTTTTTTCTGCAGGTGAGCTTTCAATGGCAGATATTTCCCGAGTGGGCATTACTACAGGGCCGGGGTCTTTCACAGGGCTTCGAGTGGGAATTGCCTTTGTGAAGGGACTCTGTATGGAGTCAAACACGCCCATTTATTCCTTCAATACCCTGGAGATAATAGCCAACTCCCTCGGGTGGTTTTCCGGTGTCCTTGGCATCGCCCTTGATGCGCGGCAAGATCATGTGTTTTTTGCTACCTACACACGGGAAGGAAGCACCATTGTTCCTGTGCAGGCACTAGAACGTATTCCCGCAGACAGCTTCTATACTGCCGCTAAAGCGTGTGATACCGTGGTCTACGATACCATGGGGTTTACCCGTAGCACTGTTTTTAGCCCGCTGCCGGATATCACCAATACTATCGATCTTGCCCAGTTGCATCTTTCACGTGGCCTTGGCGTGGCAAAATGTGCCGCTGGTACTCAGAGATCACCCCTGTCATCTCTTGAAGTATGCCCAGATTATATGCAGGAATCCTATGCAGAAAGGAACCGCCCTCGGTGATTTTTTCGTTGCTATTTTTCTTTTTTTGCTTGGGAATCTTTACGGTGGAGAGGAATCTGTTGAAACCACGGAGGTGGCGTATCACGGCTTTCACCTTGGTGCTGGCTGGCAGTTTGGTTCTTGCGACATAACCGCTTCTTGGGTGCGTGCATATACAGACGTGGGAGAGAAGCGTCTTGATTCATTGCGTGAAATGGAAGCCGGCAACTATCGATTACGTTCGTTACAGGATCCGGGGAGTCATGCCAATAGTTTTTCCATATCTCTGGGATATACCTTTCATATTGATTCACTACAGGCTATTTCCGTGAGCGGACTGTACGGTTTTAGCCGTAAAACCCTCTCTTATGAAATTCGCGATCTTCTTGATACCTCGTTTGCATTGCATGAGGAGTATCGTCTCTGGCATCATCGGGGCGGAGTACGAGTCCGTTTTTTTCACGGGTTTCTCCCGGAACTTTTCTCTATTTCAGGTTATGAGCAGGGTGGTATTTCTTTTTCAGCAGGACTCCGTACGGATCTGTTTTCTCACGGAAGTCGTTCTCTTGGGTGGGGGGGGCTTTGGGGCGCTTCTCTCTATGGGGTGCGTCAGAGCAATTTTGGATCTGCTCGAAGAATATCCCTCGGCTATGAAGGGGGACGAACGATCTCTCAAGGATCTCTGGAAAAGCTTATCCCGGGTAAGGATGAAGCTGGGGGACATTTTTTTCATACCATGATACTTCATGTGGAGGTCTTTTTAACGGATGAATAAGGAAGAACGACTTGCTCGTATTTATACCTATCTTGAAAGGCTGTTCTATTCCCATAAAATGCCTGTTATTGACCTTATGAAAGTGGGAGGTGAGTCTCCATTCCGCCTTCTCGTTGCAACGATTTTGAGCAGTAGAACAAAAGATGAGGTGACCTCTCAAGCAGCAGCGCGGCTCTTTGAGAAAGCTGATACCCTTGAAGCGTTGGCGCGTCTTTCTGAAAGCGAAATAGCTCAACGTATTTATCCCGTGGGGTTTTATAAAACAAAGGCACGACATCTTAGAAAATTGCCGGAGGTTGTGTTACATCAGTTTGGAGGAATCATTCCCCACACGATGGACGAACTTGTGTGTCTTCCTGGGGTTGGTAGAAAAACAGCTGCTCTTGTTGCGGCCACGGCTTTTGATCAAGATACAATTTGTGTTGATACCCATGTGCATCGTATTACAAATCGTCTTGGCTTTGTGAGCACGAAAACGCCGGCTGAAACAGAGCGTGCTCTCATGGAATATCTCCCTGTACAGTATTGGAAAAAGACGAACGCCTATTTTGTTTCTTTTGGACAGAATATCTGTCGGCCCGTGGGGCCACGGTGTACGGAGTGTTCCTTACAGGATTTATGCCCATATTATGCGGGCAAAGATCAGTCATAAGAGGCGACTTCGGGGGGGGAAGCCGTTTCTCTTCCGCCGCATACTCTTCTTCCTTGTTTTGCTTTTTTTATAATGTGTGTTTCCTCATGGGCCATCGTACGATGCGGGAGGAGGGTACTCCCTGGTTCATAAGATGCTTCTTTGTGGGATCGCCGTATACAAGGCAGGTGCAGTGAGAGGGTATTTCTGTGTAGATATCAAGAAAGGCATCCACGGTACTGGCGGAGGTAAAAAACAGTGCATCAAAGCGGGTCAGGGATATCTTTGGCTGGGTGCGAAAAAGAGTGTCATACACGGCAAGGGGATATACCTTCTCAATGCTATGGAGGATATTGTCTGAACGATTTGAGCAGGGGTACAGCCACGATGCGGCATCGCTTCTTATTATTTCCTCGGCAAGATGCTGAGAATCGGCCACGGGGGGGATGTAGTCAACGGATATGTTTCGGCGCTGCAATTCATGAGCTGTATGGGGCCCCACGGCAGCTACACGTACCTTTGACGGGATGTCCCAGCGGGAAAGGTAGTGTTCCACGCCCCCGTGGGAGGTGAAGAGTATTCCCTCAAAATCAACTGACGGAAAGGTTGCCCTGCGCGACTGGAGCTGTATGAGAGGATAGGGGCAGATCCGGCGGGGAAGATAGACCCGCTCCGGTGAAATTCCCGTAAAAAGAATGCGGGGAGATTCTTCTACAGAGGTGGCACAGGGGCCGGCGATATAGATTCCCGGCGGGCGAAGCTCAATCTGAGGAAGGGCTTCCACGGTGGTGTGTTCAATTTGTTCGTCAGGCCAGGCGGTGCGATGGACCGCCACAACGGGATCGGCGGGATCAAGGCCGCGGCGAAGAAGCTCTGCCTTCACCTCTTCAGGACGGGAGGTACCCATAAATACAGCCTGGGTTGTCCGATGCTTTTCTTCTTCCGTGGTGTTTTTCCCGTAATGAGCGGAAAAGGCGGCAAAGCCGCCGGCGGTTTCACGAAGGGTAAGGGGTATACGGGCCGCAGCGGCGGCTGCCTGAAAAGAACTGATTCCGGGAATCACCTCACAATGGATATGTTCCCGTCGGGCCGCCCGTATCTCCTCCCCACCCCGTGAAAAAAGCAATGGATCTCCGCCCTTGAGGCGCACCACCCGTTTTCCCCTTCGTGCTGCTGCAAGGAGCCGCGCTGTTATATCCTCCTGGGGATGCGAATGTTTTCCCTTTCGCTTCCCAACAAAGACAGTCTCACGGGTACAGTAGTCCAGGAGACGGGGGTCAAGGAGGGCGTCGTAGAACACAATATCTGCACTTTTCAGGGCAGAAACGCCCCGCAGGGTGAGGAGGTCCGGTGCACCGGGGCCAGCTCCCACAAGGGTGATACGTCCCAGATTTTTACGGCTGTCATGTTCGTGAAGGAGTGCAAGGAGCGGATAATTATTCTCACGGCAGACAAGGCCCAGTTTCCCCTGCAGGGGATGCGTTTTAAGGGGAAGCCGTTCTGTTATAAGATCTTTTTTCCCCAGGCGAAGAAGGGCACACGTTGCGACGATTATGGCATCAACCTCTTCCCGCTCAAGATAGGCAAGACGCTCTTCTATGGAGCCGCGGATGGATACAATCTCAAGGTCGGGACGCAGGGCAAGAATCTGATCGCGGCGGCTTTGGGAGCTGGTGCCGAGGCGAGCCTTTTTGGGGAGTTTTGCAAGGGAGAGTCCGGAGCGGCTCACCAGGGCATCCGATGAGTCTTTTCCCTCTGTATGAGCCCCAAGGACAAGGCCGGAGGGGAGTTTTTCGGGCATATCCTTGGCCGCATGAGCTCCTATGTCAATGGTTCCCTGCAGTATTTTTTCATCAATATCGGCGGTAAAAAAATCGTCCCGCAGCCCTGACGTCATAAGGGAGGTTGTTTTATCCCGGTCGCCGGGGGAGTCAAACCAGTGAGGTTCCCATTCCACGTGCGGGAAAAGGGCGGATATCTCCTCTACCTGAGCCCGGGCAAGGGGGCTTTTACGACTTCCGATTCGTAGCTTCATGATAGTGGCCTCCGTAGAAGAGTTGACGGGTAAAACAGGAGCGTTCGAAGGCGGCGTATTCCTCATCAATAATTTTCATGGCAGGGAAAATCTCTTTTTGCCGTTGTCCAAGGGAGTGGGAAATCTTTTCCTCCACATCCTCTGTGTTGTAGAGGGTGTAGCTGTGGCCGGTTCCAATTTCCGGGGGAATATCCCGGGGAACGGCAAGATCAATAATCAGGCGGTGCACCCTGTCCCGGGGGAAATCTTCCGGGGTAAGGAGGTAGTGCGGTGCCCCTGTTGCCGAGACAATAACAGTCTGTGCGGGAAGTATGGTTGCAAGATTTTTGAGGGGAACCCACGATGCATTATAGGTGCCGCAAAGGGGGAGGGCATGTTCCTTTGTCCGGTTGCAGAGGGTGAGGAAAAAACACTCACGGCGAAACAGATGGGCCAGAATCTGCCGGGTTATATCCGTTGTACCCACTACGAGAAACCGATTTTCCGGCCTGAGGAATCCCGTTTCCTCCATTACTTTCAGTGCTCCGTGGGCATGGGAGATGGCACCCCGGGAGAGGTTGGTTTCCCGGCGTACGCGCTTTCCCGTCCGCAGGGCTGCCTGAAACAAATGATGGAGTCCCGGTGAAATATATCCCTCCCGGACAGCGCTCATGTAGGCACGTTTTACCTGCCCCTGGATGTGATTCTCCCCGATAAGGGAGGATTCCAGACCGGCAGTTACCCTGAACAGGTGGAGCGCCACTTCTCTGGGGGCTCGTCCGGTTCCCCGATAGAGCTCCACGCGGTTGCAGGTATGGAGAAGAACATGCGGCCCCGTGCACAGCGGCTGTATCTGGTGCAGGAGGTCTTCCCGCTCTTCCAGTGTCAGAAGCTGGTCACCGCCGATCTTCTCAATCATTCCTTCCCCCTGCGAGAAAATCCCTGATGCGATTTCGCAGGGCAATGGATGCCCGCGGATTTGTTGCGTTTGAAGTGACCCCCACACTCATTTCCCCCTCGCGGTACAGGGCAGGAGAGACAAAGTCACAGTGGGAAGGGTCGTCCACCACATTTACCAAAATCCGTCGTTGCTGTGCATCATGGCCGATTTGCTGGTTTTTGCTGCGATCGTTTGTGGCTGCATAGACAATATGGGCTCCCTGAAGAAGATCAGGGTGATATTCCCGCTGCTCATGCCAGATAAGGGGAAGCTGGCGAATTTCCCCGCATACCTCCCGGGCAAAGAGCTCCACAGAGGCCTCATAGGCACAGAGGGTGCGTGCCTTTTGCAATGCCACGGATCCGCCGCCGATAATAACAACCCGCCTGTTTTTGAGATTGAGTCCCACCGGAAGATATGCCATTACTTCTCCTAAATAGTGTATTCCGGTAATATATCTTCTTCCTTCAGCTGTTCATATATCCTTATGACAGCCTTGTCTACGGAGATATCCTCAGGGAGGATCAGGTTGATTTCTTTACGGGGGAGGGGCGTGTCGCCGCAGGAAATGACGAAAAACTCATGAGGTGCTGCAAGGTGGCGCATCTGTTTCAGGTCGTAGGCATGAACCAGATCC
The DNA here is from genome assembly GCF_000474745.1 of Chitinivibrio alkaliphilus ACht1. Taxonomy (NCBI): domain Bacteria; kingdom Pseudomonadati; phylum Fibrobacterota; class Chitinivibrionia; order Chitinivibrionales; family Chitinivibrionaceae; genus Chitinivibrio; species Chitinivibrio alkaliphilus. The sequence goes on from NZ_ASJR01000003.1 coordinate 112,422, forward strand.
AAGGGAGTGATAAAAATAAGACCTGCATCGGTGAGGATCCGGGATAGCTCCCCCAAACGACGGATATGTTCATCCCTGTTAAAGGATGCATCCTGCACATCAGAATCAAGGCCGCCCTTTATATTTGACATGCCGAGATAGTAGGGAGCAAAGCCGGCGGAAAAAAGGTATTTTTCAAGGGCCCGGGCTATGTCCCGCTTTAGCCCCCTGTCTGTACCAATACACAGGACCGTTTTTCCCCGATGGCCATACCGCGCATGGCGTTTTTTTTGTGTTACCAGCCCCGTTTCCCAGAAGAATTCACGACGCTGAACATGTGCCTCCAGACTTTCGTCACCGGTGTCGTCAAAGCTCTTTCCCTCCAACACCATACCGGCTGCGACAGTACCATGATGGAGGGGATCGATAATTATAAATGCGCCGGTTTGAGGGTTTTTGCTGAAGGGGTCAATATATATCGGCTGGGTGGTACTGAGGCGGATGCGACCGATTCCGTTGAGGGGGAGGGAGTTGGCCTCTTCTTTCTCCAGAGTGTTTACATTCACGGCATAGACAAGGGAGTCCACCCGCGCTTTTATGGTACGTCCGCAATGGCGAAGCAAAACGGGGGTTCCCGGGTGAAGGGGGGATTCACTCATCCAGACGGTGACCGCTTCAAAAAGAGAACGTACCTGTGGGGGATTGTGGGGATGTACCAGCATATCACCGCTGCTGATATCAACCTCATCTGAGAGGACAAGGGTTACGGCCTGACCGGCAAAGGCTGAATCCAATGAGCCGTCGGCAGTAACAATTTCCTGTACCGTGGTTTCCCGGCGCGAGGGAAGGACCTGTATTTTGTCTCCCCGGTGTATCGCGCCTGAGGCAACAGTTCCTGAAAAACCGCGAAAATCAAGGGTTGGTCGGTTTACATACTGCACGGGGTAGCGGAAATCCGTAAAATTTTCCCCCTTATGAACGGGGACTTTTTCCAGACGTGGCAAGAGAGGTTCATCCGTATACCAGGGGGTATTGGAAGACGGGTTAACCACATTGTCGCCCTTGAGGGCGGAAAGGGGTATAAAATAGATGTCTTCAAAATCCATCTCCCGAGAAAACTCCTCAAAATCTTTGCGAATACGTGCAAAGACCTCTTCGGAATAGTCCACAAGATCCATTTTGTTTATCGCCACCACCACCTGTTGTATACCCAAAAGAGATACGATAAAGCTGTGGCGTTTTGTCTGAGTGATTACTCCCTTTCGGGCATCAATCAAAACAACGGCAAGTTTTGCCGTGGATGCCCCCGTTGCCATATTACGGGTGTACTGTTCATGTCCCGGCGTGTCGGCAATAATAAATTTTTCGTGCCGGAGTGGAGAAGTAGCGGTAGGCAACATCAATAGTAATTCCCTGTTCGCGCTCGGCCTTTAATCCATCAAGGAGCAGGGAGTAGTCAAACTCTTCGTCCCCCTTATTTTCGCGGTTTTTGCTTTCCTCCCCCAGCTTAGCCAACTGGTCGTCATAGATTAGCTTGCTGTCAAAGAGCAGGCGGCCAATGAGGGTGGATTTTCCGTCATCCACGGAACCGCAGGTGATGAAGCGAAGAAGGTCCTTGTGTTCGTGCGTATCAAGAAAGGTGTCGATATTCATGGTGTATCCTCTTTACCGGTTGATTTAGAAGTATCCTTCCCGTTTTTTCTGCTCCATGGAACTGTCTCCATCATGGTCGATAACCCGTGTGGATCGTTCGGAATCACGGGTTTCCATCATTTCTGCAACGATTTTTTCCACCGTATCTGCCTCAGACTCCACCGCCCCTGTCAGGGGATAGCACCCCAGGGTTCTGAAACGGACTTTCTTCATGTGGACCTCCTCCCCTTTCCTGAGGGGAAATCTCTCATCATCCACCATAATGAGGGTGCCGTCACGTTCCACTACGGGGCGCTCCTTTGCAAAATAGAGGGGGACAATCGGGATTTTTTCAAGGCGGATATACTGCCAGATATCAAGCTCTGTCCAGTTTGACAGGGGAAAAACACGGACGCTTTCCCCTATGTTGAGTTTGCCGTTATAGATATTCCACAGTTCGGGACGCTGATTTTTGGGATCCCACTGGTGGTGGGTATCGCGAAAGGAGTAGATACGTTCCTTTGCCCGGGACCGTTCTTCGTCGCGGCGCGCGCCCCCAAATGCACAGTCGTAGCGCCCCTTATTCAGTGCCTGAAGCAGGGCCTGGGTTTTCATAATGTCGGTATATTTTCTGCTTCCCAGTGTAAAGGGGGTTGCTCCCATTTCAATGCCGTCGCGGTTGATGTGTTCCAAGCATTCCAGACCGTTTTCTTCGCAAAAGCGATCACGGAAGCTGATCATCTCCCGAAACTTCCAGGTGGTATTTATATGGAGCAGTTTAAAGGGGATTTTTCCCGGATAAAAGGCTTTTTGCGCCAGGCGGACCATAACCCCTGAGTCCTTCCCAATGGAGTAGAGCATGACAGGGTTTTCAAACTGGCTGACGGCGTCACGAATAATATGGATGCTTTCTGCTTCCAGTTGTTTCAGCTGGCTGAGGGAATAATCGGTCATAGCCTTTCCTTTCCTATTGTTTATGCAATCCGCACTCTTTGTGCTCAGGATCTTCCCACCACCACCGTCCGGCACGGATATCTTCGTCGGGGCCTATGGCGCGGGTACAGCAGGCACACCCAAGACTGCGAAACCCCTTTTTCTGCAGGGGATTAAAGGGTATATTCTCACGGTGGATAATTTCCCACACCTCTTGTTCGCTCCATTCCAAAAGGGGATTGATTTTCCATATATTCCAGTTATTGTCCCATTCGACGCGTTTCATAGATGTCCTCGTGGGGGCTTGCTCGCGTCTTAGGCCGGTAATCCAGCAGTCTGCCGTGTAAAGAATTTTCTTCAGGGGTTCTGTTTTCCGTATGCGGCAGCACTCCTTACGGGCTTCCACGGAGGTTCTGAAAAAATTGGGCCCCTCCCTGGCAATAACCGGTGCAAGCTCTGCTGCATCGGGAAATCCCACTTCACAGGAGTAATTATATTTTTGCAGGGTATAATCCATGACATCGTAGGTCTCCTGAAAAAGGCGTCCCGTATCCAGGGTGAAAATCCGGGCATTTTTCTCCTGTGAGAGAAACATCCAGGTGAGAAGCTGGTCTTCAATGGAAAAACTGCTGGCCAGGACAAGCCGTTTCGGCGAAAATGTTTGTAGTGCCCAGGTAAGGAGCTCCTCTGTTGTGAGTTTTTTTGTGTCTGCTTCATAGGTTGTGGGTGTACTCATAACCAAATCCTTATAAAATACATGTGCAAGATATACATTTGTGGTTTTTATGTCAACTTTTTTTTAGAGTTTGACAGTATTAAAGTGATTCTAATATCCATAGCACGTTTTTTATTGTAATTTTGGTTTTTATAGTACTATCTATGCACTTACAAATAACGTATCAGTGAGGTTTCTCATGTATATTACGATGATAGCGGTTGCAGCAGTGCTCATGGCTATGACGTCTCTCTATGGTGAAGAACGGTATTATGACTGGATTCATGATCAGGAGGTGGGGGTTTCACAAGATCCTTCTAACCCGATTGTATCGGATATCCAGATTGATCTGCAGGATTTTGATTTTTCTCAGCGTGAAGTAGATTTAGGAACCGGGGTTGAGTTTACCTTTGGAGAGCGTGGCACCTCTCTGACCATTCCCGTACGCTATGCTCCTCTCTGGGCCCCGGGGTTTAGTTTGCAATCCTATATTCCGATTATCTTTGGCAAGGAATATATAAACGATGATTTGGAAGAAGATACTAAGACCGGTTTGGGAGATATCTCCTTACGAGTTACCTATTTTCAGATTCTGGCAAACAACCTGCATATTGGTGGGGGTATTGGTACTATGTTGCCCACAGGCGAAGACTATATCCTTGGTGCAGGTACATTTGGGTTCAATACAAACCTCACCATTCATTATCCAACGCCTCAGGGGTTGCTTACGGCATCAGCCTATTATAGCTGGCGACTTGATGACGATATGGAGTATGAGACTTTTAAACACCCGTCCATTTGGAGTTTTAATCAAGGGTATAAGCATTTTATCTGGCAGGGGTTGTCTGTTTCTGCGGTATCCAAGGTTAGTATGCTTGTGGGAAGAGACTCATGGGGAGACGACGACAATTTTGTTTTTTGGGATCTCTCACCGGTTATGGCATATGAAACACAGATTCCTCTTGTAAATTCTGTCTATGGGCGGGCACAATTTCCCGTGGCAGAAAGCGAAGATTGGATTGAACGGGATCCTTCCTTTCATATTGGGTTTAACTCATTCTTCTAAGGATGAACGCCGGGGTAATTCCCGGCGTGTGAGTAGCACTCTACGGTGCTATGCATACAATTGCAGAAGCGTCATGTCCATGACACGGTGTGACGGCATGAATAGCTCCGCAGGAGGGGCATGGTGTCTCATACCGCTCAAAGAAAATCTTTTCGCCACACTGCTTACACGCGATATGTAGCGGCATGGGAAGATAGTGATTTGAAAACCCCATCATCCGAACTTTTTCTACCACTTCGATATTTTCTGCAAAACTTCCTGAACATCCTTCGTGCATTACATACTCCTTTTTAAATAATACATTTTGTTAAGCGTTCTCCCTGTCGCAGCAGTGTTCGCATTCGCTGTATGGCAGTATCTACGGCTTGTATTTCTTGCAACACCTGTTGTTCGGCAGCATCGGTGTACATGCGTTGGGCAATGCCTCCGTTTCGTATGACGAGACGCACATCTCCCATAAGTGCAAGAAGGGGATCGTGTGTAGCCATGAGCACAATCTTTTCTTTTGAGAGAAGCAGGGATAGCGCTTTCTCACGATCTATACCGGCATTCTCAATTTCATCAATTAAGACAATGGGAGAGCTGCTCAATATGGCGGTGTCTGCAATCATCAAGGCACGAGACTGTCCCCCAGAAAGACTTGTAATTGGGGTGGTTTTGTCAAATTCCTCTCCTGCCAAATTATTTGCTTCTGCGATAATAGACGTGACTACCTTTTCCTTTTCTGTTATGAGGCGGCTTTCTGCGTGAAGGGTTATAAATTCTTCCACAGAGAGATCCATAACAAAGTTCATATTTTGAGAGAGTTGGGCCACCATCTTATGCGTGTGAGAGTAGCGCCACTCCATTTTTGGCGGTTGCCCATTTATTAAGAGTGACCGTCCCGTGGGGGTATCACCCTGGGCGAGCCACTCAATATCTGCGAGAAGACGGCTTTTGCCAGATCCTGTGGGGCCCACAATAGAAATTATTTCTCCCTTTGAAATAGTAATTTCATCAAAGGATTCGGGGTGGCCGCCTTTATCTCGTCCCGGAAGAAGCGTTAGGGTATCCAGGGAAAAGCTGTCGGTATCAAGAAAGGCCGCCATCTGTTCCAGATAGGTTTCTGCATCGGTCATAAGCGTTTCTTTATTTGTTCCCATATCTTCAAAAAAATCGGGATCTTGGTGTGCAAGATAGTCTGCAAGTGTTTGGGTCGTGTTGGGAACTTGAGGAAACAGTGCGGCAAAATACTCCTCCATGAAGGGGTAGTGCTGCAAAAGATCACTTAGGGGGTATGTACGAAGGGCATTATGAGGTTTCATAGGGGTCTCCAAGGGTTATTTTACGAACATTGCCAAGTTGATATTGATCTCCAATCTTTTTTTCACCGAGACAGTATGAGCACAGGGCTGAGGGCATAGGGTAACGAAGCTCCTCTTCTTTTACCGTAGAGATATTACGTTCCTTTTCCTGTAAAAGATGTCCCAGCTCGTAGGCACCCTGCCCCGTGAGGCCATTTACGTGAAGAATGAATGCCGTAGGGTTGACACGACTGACTCGAGCAGCAAATACTTCTCGCTCTGCTTGCGACACGATATCTCCTTTCGTGATAACCACAATGTCTGCACTTTTCAGCATGGGACCTATTTTATTGGGTGTATTAATGCCGCTGAGATTATCGATAACACATACTGCAGATATGTTTTTTATATAGGGAGAGCAGCGATTACACAGTCCGGCTGACTCTGTTATTATGGTCTCAAAGCCGTGTGTGATTCCCCACTGAACCGATTCTTCAATATTGCTGACAAAGTAGTGGTCGGGGCAGAGAGAGCCAGAAAGTCCTTTTCCCACAGGAATCCCCCGTGATTTGTACAGGGCCTCGTCGTCAGTGCTGAGACAGTCAAATTTGACAACGCCCACGGCATTTTTCTTTTTTCCCATTTGTTCAATCGTTTTAATAATAACAGCTGTCTTACCCGATGATGGCGGTCCTGATACGGTAATGAGATTCATTGAGAGCTCCTTTTTGAATACTCGTGATAAAAAAGTTCCTCAGCCCGGGAGATTTCTTCTCCCATGTTTTTAGTACGCAGGAAATCCCAACCAACCCAGAGAAAGGGGGCTTTTTCCGGTAGCTTATTCTCAACATCTGCATGTAGAGACGGAAAAAGGCCCTTATGTGCAAGTATCTCTCCTACTTCTTTTGATCCAAAAAACTCTACTATCTGGTCAGCCTCTGGCGGCATATCCCTGCGAGACAACATGAATATAGGGCTTAAAACAGCACCATCTTCTGGCCATACAACAGTTACAGTTGAGAGATTTTGGACCGTCTTGGTAAAGAAGTAGGGCATAATTGTAACGGCAGGTTTTGCCATTTTTCGTTGTGCCGATTTTACCATTTCTGATGGGTGCATATCCTGTTGCATTGCCCGTCCCAGTTGTCTTATAGCGTCGGGGCCATAGGCTTTTGTGAGGGAGAGAAGTATGGCATTGAATAGATCGAAATCGCCCACGGGGAGAGAGATAGAACCGGCAAACTCCGGAGCAAGTATGTCCTTCCATGATCGCGGAATATCTCGACCGGCAAGCTCTTCACAGTTTACCAGAAATACAGCGGGAACACCGGAAAGAATGGTGTAATTTCCTTCTGGGTCTTCCATGTCATATTGCGCAAAGGCGGGATTTTTACGTGTTCGTTTGAGACGGTCAGAAAAGACCCCTTCCGTGCGAAACCGTCCAATCTTATTCGTATCAAAAAACAGGTCAAAACCAGCGGAAATGAAAAGATGTGGGAGCTCTGTGGCGCTGGATCTTTGGGATATATTCTCAGCAATCCAGGATGTTCCCATACTTGCTGGTTTTAACTCAGAATGCAGAGTGAGCCCCGTGGTTTTCATGAATTTTTGAGCAAAGGTATCATAGGTTTCCATAAGAGGGATTTTTACTGGACAGGGGAGTATTCCCACAAATTCAATATCTGCGTCTTTATCAGAGGACGAGCGGAGAGTTTCAGTTTGAAGAGTTGCTAGAAATGCTTCTTCGTCGATTCCCTTTGTTTTTAGAATAGCTCTCAAGGATATTTGTGAACCGAACTGAGCCAGTTTTTCCTCCTGCACGAGGGCTTTTAGCCCTACGGAAATAAGGGCTTTTTTATTTCTGGATGCATCTGAAGTAGATGCGCTACGGGGTGTGTACAATCAATCTTCATGGTATCTCCTTTGGTATACGGGTCTCTCTAATATAGCACAAAAAGAAACTCTCTGATGTAACATCGGTTACACATTGTATATATTTCTTATGGAAGGGATCAACATTGGAGGTGGCATGGCAGAGACGTCTATTTTACAATTTTCTCCCCTATTTAAGGGGGTAACAGAGGAGGAGATACTTCTCTTGCTACAGCGGTTTCCCTACCGCATGCATGACTATAAGAAAGAGCAACTGGTGTTGTTAGCAGATACTCCATTGAAATATCTCCATATTGTTGTATCGGGAAGCGTGCGTGGGGTGATCCCCCATTTTTCTGGTGATTCAGTATATGTTGAAGATATTACTGCTCCCAATATCTTGGCTCCGGCATTTCTTTTTACACAGGAGGCCTTGGTTCCCGTTGATGTAATTGCAAATACAGATGTCCGGCTTTTAAAAATGAAAAAGACGACCTTTCTTACCCTTCTTCAGGAAGACAGCCGTATCCTTACTAATTTTCTTTCACTGATCTCCCACAAGGCATTGTTTTTGCGCAAAAAAATGGAGTTTCTCTCCCTCACAACAATTCGACAGAAACTCTCGTACTACCTTTTGAAAAAGTATGAAAAAGAAGGGGAGGTGATTCATATCTCTGAATCGTTGGAAAAACTGTCGCGTATGTTTGGTATTGCTCGTCCTTCCTTGAGCAGAGAGTTGAAGTATCTGAATGATTCAGGAATAATAGCCCGAGAAAAGAAACGGGTCTGCATTCTAAATTCTCGGGCTTTACGTGCATTTCTTGATGCGTAGGGGGGCTTCTGTCGATTACACCTGTAAGGCATCCCGATAGGTTTGCTCACTTTTGACACCAACAAATTGTTCTACCTTCTTACCATTTTTGAACACAAGTACCGATGGTATTGAGGTGATATTATACTCTCCTGCTTTTTGCGGGTTTTCATCAACATTCAGTTTTACTACCTTGGCAGCTCCCTCCGTCTTTTCTGAAAGGCTGTCAATGATTGGGCCAACCATTCGACAGGGGCCGCACCACGGTGCCCAAAAGTCAACTAACACGGGAAGATCAGATTCTAAAACTTCTGCCGTAAATGTTGCATCACTTATCTCTTTTGCCATACTCGAACTCCTTTAAAATGGGTTTACACCGATAAAGCATGTTTCATGCCAAGGCCTCGCCCCTTCTTTTACAGGCTTGTGGTTCTTCCGGATGATGCATTTTGTATATATGCAACATCCTGCACTGTTGTTGTGTGGGAAGGTGTCGAACAGGAGAGAAAGAAAAAGAGGAGGCATTCCTCCTCTTTCGTATGGTGCGAAAGGAGCCTTCCTTACGGAAGACGTATTTGTTGCGTCTGTATAATTCCAGCATCGGTCATAATGCGAAATAGGTAGACTCCCGCAGGAATGTTTTTCTCACGTAGATTGAGTGTGGCAGTGCCTGGGGAGGCAATCTCTGCTATACGCCTTCCTGTGACACTGGTAATATGAATCTTCACTGGCTCATCGAGGGTGAGATGAACAGTTCCCTGTGAAAAAAGTATGCCCTCTTTGGGCCGATTTTCGTGTACAACGGGAGTAGGATCTTCCCATGAAGGGTCTGCGAAGAAGTTCATCTGAAGTCCTGAGGCATACCCCGGGTTGTTGGAACCTTCATAGGTAGAGCGGGTTGTAAACCTGATATATCGCGCTGGAGTACGGGGAAAGCCAACTGTGACAATATCTCTTTTTTCACTCCAATCAAAGGCCCCCACAGATATGGTGTCCCAAGCGGTGCCATCTGTACTTCCTTCAAGAAGATATTCGTGTATTAGGCTATTTGTACTCTCATCAAGACGGGGGGTATGGGCAAACCCCGTTGCACCGTACAGGGTATCAAGATCAAAGACGATGGTATGCGGGTGGCTTGGAGCAGGATCAAACCACTCGCCGGTTGAGCTATCAAGCCAGGCGGTGTGCCACCGTGTCGCCGTAGACATATCAAGAAGATTTGTTGCGTAGGCTTGTTCTCCATGGGTTTCTTCACTGGAGACAGACTCTATGGAAATTGTTTCCTGATCTATAAGGACCATATCTTCTGCTAAAGTTGTCTGAATAAGAGAGAATTTCTGGGACGTATCAGCACTGTTTGCGGAGGTAATACTCAAGCGGTACCCCGTAGCAGTGGGAAGTTTTTTATCAATATCCCATTCGTACTCTTGGTTTGGAGAAAGGTCTGTTTCAATCGTGTCTAATGTTCCAGTGGGATGGATGAGTATGAGGTGGATTGAATCATCAATGTTGGTGCTGCTCCATTGAATTGTGTGCGAGGTCTCGGTGGCGAACATGCGATCTTGCATGGTGGTTTCAAGGGAGAGCTCTTCTCCTGTATAGGAAAAATGGGCTTCTACATGTTTGTTGTCGTTCACTACCAGGGTTGTCGGACTTTCATCGCCGGAGAGATCGCCTGTCCACTCTGTAAAGGTGTAGCCCTCATCTGCTTCGGCTGTGAGAGTGACCACAGAGCCGGAATCATAGCGGGATTTTTGAGGATCCATATCTACAGTACCGTTTTCTGCTGTGGCATGAAGGGTGTATCTGGGGAGTGTGCCGTGCTCGTTTTCGAGCCATTCAATGGCAGCTTGCACATTAGGCTGTGGTACTATGTTTTCCGCGCCCCATCCGCTTCCTTGGGCTGTTCCTGTTTCTATGAGCAGTTCCCGCATTTCCTGCGGCGTAAGAAGAAGGTCCAGTTCGTTTTTTGCAAAGGATTGCACTGCCACCACTGCCGAGGCTACAATGGGAGTTGCCGAGCTGGTGCCGGAAAAGCTTCCCGTATAAGTTGCATGGGGGCCCCCGTTGTGCAATGCACCGTATCCTGTTGTCATAACACTCCAGTCACCCCAACCCTGTAAATTAACACGGCTGCCATAGGTGGAAAATCCAGCACGATTTCTGCCTTGAATGGTTCCGGCCCCAACAATAATTGCTCCGTTGTCTCCACGGGCATTGTATGAATTGTAAAAGGGGTCATCCAGATTTTCCCCACCATTTCCTGCAGCAGCAACAATAATAACGCCTGCATCGGAGGCTTCCTGGGTAATATCCCAAACAGCTTGGTTATAATCTGCGGGGACAAACTCCCCCCCCTGTCCACCGGTTTGCATTTCATAGAGAAACACATCTCCTGCGCGAAGACGACGGAGCCCTTCTGTAATTCCTGTAACCCGGCCATGGCGAATTTCGGATATGCCGTAGAAGGTATCAACCTCATGAACCATACCGGTAACGCCAAAACCGTTGTCGTGGGCCACCATAACACCAGCAACGGCGGTGCCATGATCGTCATTGCTGTTGTCCGTAGTTGAGATAAGTTCAACAAAATTGTCTGCCGCCAGATCTACATGGTCGTAGTCAAACCCCCATTCGATATCGGCAACGCGCACTCCTTGTCCATAAATTCCGCGGTTCCATGCGTAATCAATATTAATACCGATAGTGTCGTTTCCGTGATTGTATTTACGATAAAACTGCCGCCAAGTAAAATCGGGGATGTTCTGAGGCGATTCTATTGCGGGAGGTGGTGGAGGGTCTACCGGCTCAAGGGCTGTGTATTCAACAAAGGAGAGCTGTTCAAACTCTTCAGCCAAATCCAGCACTTCTTCGGGTGTGAGTTCTTCAGCCTCACGAACATAGACCATCCCTCGAAAAAATGAGAGGTCTACCCTATTCTGTGCCGGGGGTGGTGTTTCACCCCTTCGCATTATCTCTTGTTCTTGCGGGGTATACCGAACAGCTTGATCGTAGGAAAAGGAGTCGATAAAGGTGTTTTTCTCTGGAGAGATAGTTCGAAGACGGGAAAAGTAAATCTTGTCTTCATCCACATCCCATACATAGTCGGGGGAAAATTTCACCAGGAGCCGGTATGCATCAACACCGGGAGTAAGGCTGTTTTGGCCAGAAAGCGTACCGCTATATGCAATTGACGACACCCATGCAAGGGTGAGTAGAAATTTGAACATGGACCCCTCCGTTCAAAAAAATATTTATACATAAACTATATAAAAAGGAGAGATTTTTCATATTTTTCCTCCTGTGCCGGGTGTCTCTTCTCTCTAAAAGAACGGTCTTCTGCGTTTTTTATTATGGGAAGAGGGTCAGCGCGACCTTCCGCGAAGGTTTTTATAGTACTCATAGAGCGCTTCGTCGAGATGTACGTGAGTATCTGTCCGATTTAGTAACACTTGCACAAAGGGTTTTTGGGGCTGTTTCTGTAGGAGCCACTCAACACAGCATTTTTTTTGTGTACCCGTAATTACCATATGAATTGTGCGCGCGGCAAGAATTGTTTTAAACCCCAAGGTGATACGCGTGCGGATGCCTCGGGGACTTTCTGTTGCGAGAAAGGGAGAGGTGAAATTTTGTGCGGCGGGGGTGCCAGGAAAGATGCTTGCACAATGCCCGTCATCTCCAACCCCGAGAAAGACCGTGTCAAGACGGGGAATTCCCTCCGTATCCATGCAGGTGTTGCAGAGACGCTCATAGTCTGCAACACTTTGGGGGTGATTCTGTGCAACATCGGGGCGGTTACAGGGAAAAAAAAGAGTACGGCAGGCTTCTCCCCAGTTTGATTCAGGGGAGGCGAAGGGGGTAATCCTCTCATCGACGGGGAGGAAGAACAATCCGTCTAAGGCAGGGGCCAGACGGCGCCATGACGTACAAAGGGCTGCGTAGGTCGATCCTCCGGAAAGGGCAACCCGTTGTTGGAGAAGGTCAGGGATAAGTTTTTTTGCTAAGGTTGGTATGCCTTGAAATGGAACGATATTTGCTTCTTCTATATTTCTTGACGTATTCATGGGTAGTACCTTTACGCGTTGGTGGTATCGATATATATAATATATGGTGTATGGTGATGCACAAGGAGAGAAATATGGAAAAGAACGAACTGTATGATATTGCGGTGATTGGCCTTGCCGTTATGGGGCAAAATCTTATTTTAAACATGGCAGACCACGGATACCGTGTGGTTGCTTTTAATCGAAGCAGAGAAAAGGTGGAGTCGTTCATAGATGGTCCTGCAAAGGGGTACGACGCTATTTATGGCGCCCGTTCTTTGGAGGATGTCTTTGCACGCCTTGCACGTCCCGCACGAATACTACTTATGGTTCGGGCTGGTGATGCGGTTGATGCGCTTATTGAACAGCTTCAACCCTGGCTTCAGAATGGGGATGTTGTGATTGACGGGGGCAATGCTAACTATGAAGATACGGTTCGTCGTGAGCGGACGCTCTCTGAAGCGGGGATTCACTTTATGGGGGTGGGTATCTCCGGTGGTGAAGAAGGCGCGCGTCGGGGCCCATCCATAATGCCCGGGGGGGATTTAGCAGGATGGCCCCATGTAGAAGATTTGTTTAAGACTATTTCTGCAACTGCCCATGATGGGGCTCCTTGCTGTGAATGGGTTGGTGCATCTGGGGCGGGGCATTTTGTAAAAATGGTCCATAATGGTATTGAGTATGGAGATATGCAGTTGATTACCGAGGCGTATCTTTTGTTGAAATATGGTTTAGGAAAATCAAATGAAGAGATGGCAGATATATTTGAGGAGTGGAATACTGGCGAGTTAGATAGTTATCTTATTGATATTACAGCGGATATCTTGCGTTATAGCACAGATGAAGGTCCGCTTATTGATACGATTCTTGACGCGGCTGGTCAAAAGGGTACCGGTAAATGGACGCTTATGAACGGAGCAAATATGGGGGTTCCCCTCACTCTAATAGGAGAAGCTGTTTTTGCTCGTTCTCTTTCGGCGCGGGTTGAGGAGCGGCATGTGGCTGAAGAGGCATACGGTGTTCCTGGCACCGCCAATCTGCGTGGGCAAATTAGTGTGGAGGATATTCGTCGTGCTCTTTTTAGCGCAAAGGTTATCTCCTATGCCCAGGGGTTCATGCTTATCAACACGGCAAATGTGGAAACAGGATGGGGGATCGATCAAAGCACCGTGGCGCTTATTTGGCGTGGAGGGTGTATTATTCGGAGTGTTTTTCTCGATGATATCTCCCGGGCCGTAGGCCAAAATCATCAGCCGAAGAGTTTGCTTACGGCACCGTATTTCCGTGATATCCTAAGGGAATACCATGGTGCGTGGCGTCGTGTCGCTGCAGCAGCCCTTCAGTCCGAACTTCCCATCCCAGCCTTTGCTTCAGCCCTTACATTCTTTGATGGATATCGTCGCACCCGCGGTGGGGCTGAGTTAATTCAGGCACAGCGTGACTATTTTGGAGCCCACACATATGAGCGCCGAGATCGTCCGCGGGGAGAGTTTTTTCATACGGACTGGACCGGTCATGGCGGTGCTACGGCATCATCGTCCTATTCGGTGTAAGGAGGAGCTGTGGAATATCGTCAAAAGAACCAGGATGTGCCGACGGCCGTTGTTATTTTAGGGGCTTCAGGAAATCTTGCACAGAAAAAGCTGATACCCGCCTTGAGTATGCTCTTTCAATCGGGAAAACTCCCGCAAGGTTCGGTGGTGGTAGGTACTGGCAGAAGTGATCTTGGGCACGAGGGGTTTCGCCGTCGTGTGTCCTGTTGTGACTCATTTAAACAGCGGATGTACTATCACCAAGGGATGGCGGGGCTTAAGGCGTATGTGGAGGAATTGGGAGATTTTTCGAACATAGTGATCTTTTTTTCCCTGCCCCCCCATGTCTATGAAAAAAATATTGCAGAGTTGTATGCAGAAGGGTTTCGTGACGGGGTGAAGGTTGTTTTGGAGAAACCCTTTGGGTATGATACCGACTCAGCTCGTCGGTTAAACCGCTTTATTCATTCATACTACGCTGAGGAGCATGTGTATCGTATTGATCACTATCTTGCCAAAGAAGCGGTACAGAATATCCTCGTGTTTCGCTTTGCAAATATTCTCTTTGAACCCTTGTGGAACAGCACCTATATTGATTCTATACAAGTCAACTGCTTTGAAGATATTGGCGTAGAAGGACGAGCAGGGTATTTTGATTCAGCAGGAATTGTGCGTGATGTTGTGCAGAATCATTTGGCGCAGCTTCTTTCCCTTATTACCATGGAGCCGCCCCTTACCTTCTCAGCCGAGGATATCCGTACTCAAAAAGAAACCATTTTGAGAAGTTTGCACATAGAACAGTATGCGAAATGGCAGGCAGAAGAGTATCTCCACGAGCCGGGGGTTCCCGCCTCTTCCACCACAGAGACGTATGCCGAACTTCAGTTGTCTGTTAATACCCTCCGTTGGAGTGGCGTCCCCGTATATATTCGGGCGGGGAAGTACATGGATCGTAAGGGGACAGAGATTGGTGTTCGCTTTAAAAAACTACCACCTCTGTTGTTTAATCGAGATGCAGCCTTGTCTCAGAATCAGATCATTTTTAAAATTCAGCCTGCTGAAGGAATTATTCTTGATTTGGTAAATAAAACCCCCGGTGAAAGCCATCTCATGAGTGATACGACCATGCGTTTTTGTTATGGTGAGCAGTTTCAGCAAGAGATTTCAGAGGCGTATATAAAGTTGCTTTCCGACACCATACAGGGTGATAAAACCTTGTTTTTAAGTGCTCACGAGGCTGAGGTGTCGTGGGAGAAATTTGACCGTTTGTTACAAGATACTACCCTGAAGGGGAGATATTCGGCAGGAACTATTCCTCCGTCGTCTTTGGGGGTTGAATGGATAGATTTTAAAAAATATGAACAGTATTGTTGAAGGAGTAGTGTTATGAAACTACTTATTTTTACCATGATTTTTCTTCTTACCGTGAGTTGTGGTGGTGATACACCAGAGGTAGATCAGGTCCAGGAGTCGTCTGCCGAGGCGATTCAAGAGGTGTCATCTTCTGAGGTGGCTCTGCATGAGGTTGCATCGGCCCAAGAGATGGAGACGATTATGGAAGGCTCGTCGGATCATCTTGTGGTACTTAATTTTTATGCAGATTGGTGCGGGCCGTGTCAGCAGTTGGCTCCAGAGTATGAAGCCCTTGCCCAAGAGGATACAACGGGCACGCAGTTTTATCGGATAAATATTGATGACCATGGTTCTCTTGCTCAAGCCTACGGAGTTCGCGGTATTCCCTTTACCGTATTTGTCTATGAGAACGACGTTGTTCATACGCTTCCGGGCTTGAATCCACGAAGGGATTACGAAGAGGTGGTGAATCGCTATGCGCCAGAAAAAAAATGTTATAAGTGGCACCGTGCATAAGGGAATACGTCGTATTCGGGTGGATGCTCTTGATGAGAGCGGGATTGGTTTGTATCGGGGGGACAGTGTGCAGATCTACGGAGACCTGTTTGCCCGTGCGAGTGCTATAGAGAGTGAGTTGTTTTCTCATGAGGAGGGTGATGCCCCCGATTTTACAGAGGGCGTTTCTTTTACTGCTCGCGATACAGGAAGATATACTCTCCATATTGTGCTGGACACAAACACTTCTGTCAAGCTCCCTCTTCAGGTGTTGCCCTTTCAATCTACTGAACAAACGCGGTATCGAGAAATTTCCTCTGCGGAGATGGAACAGTACCGCCGCCAGGGAAACCCCGTACTTGACGTGCGTACGGAACAGGAGTTTTCTCGGGAGGCTCTCTCCGGGGCGATTCATATTCCCCTGCATGAATTAGAGCAGCGCATCCATGAGCTGCACGGCTATGAGGATGCGCCGATCTTGGTGTATTGTCGATCGGGAAATCGATCTACCGTGGCAGCTAATATTCTCTTGTCCCATGGGTTCTCTGCTGTGTATAACCTTGAACACGGCATTATTGAGTGGCGTCGGGATGGTAGGGAGGTTGTGCCGTAATGTATTTTACCAAACCACTTTCTGAAGCAAAATTCCTTTCACGTCCCAATCGCTTTGTAGTGAATATACTCATAGAAGGAGCCTCTGCAGGTGCGTCTCTTCCTAACCCCGGGAAGCTGGGAGAGCTTTTTTTTCCCGGGGTAACCCTCTTGGTCTATTCCATGGAGGGAAGAAAAAGCACCTACCCATGGAGAGTTGCAGCCGTAGAAACTCTCCACGGAGAGATTGTTATGCTTGATACCCAAGTGACCAATCGTGTTGCAGAGTATTTGATTACGCAGAAACGTATTACGGGGCTTCAAGGGTGGTCTCTTGTTCGACGGGAGTTTCCCCTTGGCAAGAGCCGCTTTGACTTCCTTCTTCGTCGGGGGGATCGACACATGCTTCTTGAAGTAAAGTCATGCACTCTGTTTCACGGAGAGACCGCCATGTTTCCCGATGCGGTAACCAGCCGGGGAAGCCGTCATGTCTCAGAGCTTGCTGAATATGCTCAACACGGGTATGACGCGGCAGTGCTTTTTATTGTGCACGGTGGGTATATTCGCCGGTTTTCTCCTGAGTTTCATACTGATCCCGTCTTTGCTCAAACCCTCTATGAGGCACGTATGCACCTCCGTATTTTTGCAGAATCCATTGGGTGGGATCGATCATTACGTCATATCGTTTCCCAGCATTCTCTTACAGTCGATTGGCGTGGGTATGAAACTCACGGTAAAGATTCAGGCATTTATGCCGTTGTTTTGGAAAATAGGGAAGAGCAAAGTGTTGCCATTGGTGCCATGGGAACACGTGTGTTTCAGCCGGGCTTTTATCTCTACATAGGGTCGGCAAAAAACGGGCTTACGGCACGGGTTGCTCGCCACCAGCGAAAACGAAAGAATAAGCACTGGCATATTGATTATCTTCGTGATGCCACACGGGTGGTGCAGACCTTTCCCATTCGTATCCGGGGTGAGAATGAGTGCTTCTTTGCCCAGGACGTTTCTGCCCTTGCTGATGAAGAGATTCGTGGTTTTGGGTGTTCAGACTGTTCTTGCAGGAGTCATCTTTTCTATTTTAAAGCCTCTCCCATACAGAATCCGTCTTTCCAAGAAATACTCCTAAGGTATCGCATGGAGCACGTCTTCGCCTCTCTTTCATAATGTAGCCCTTTCTTGTATCGTCAAGATATTGTGGTGGAGCGTTAATTATATTATAAGACGGATTCTTCGATAGAAGGAGAGGTATGAAATTTACCATCTGTATCTGTCTGCTCTGTCTTTTGTGTAGTGTCTCGGCACGTAACACTATTTTTCAATATTCCGCGTCTACACAGACCACGGAAGCCTATGCACTTACAGACTCGACGGGGCTGCTTGCTACATCGGCAGGTGTAGCACGATATATTCATGATTCCGTTGTGCTGGAGCGCTCACCCCGTATGAAAGATGTTCGTATATCCGCCATGACCCGTGATGACTCTGGAACTGTTTGGCTGGGGTCAGCTGGCGGATATGTATACCGTACAGATGAGCGTCTGCACGAGGTAACTCCCTATGGTGATTTGACAATCTTAGGTGAGAGCCGTGTTCGGCAGTTTCTGTTTTATGAATCACTCATGTTGGTGGCCCATGATAATGGTCTCTCTCTCTTTGATCGCGAACAGGAGAGTTTTATACGCACTGCCACGGAGTTTGGACAGGATGTTGATGGTGACCCCATTGCAGGGGCTGTGTCACAGCTCTTTATTGTGGACGATACACTCTTTGCTCTTTCGGGAAATAGTTTAGTGTACTACGAGAATCTTTCTGAGCGGGTGCGTTCCCTTGCTTTTTCTGATCCCTCTCAGTGGGAGTATCGTGAGCTTACGCCCCCGTTGGAGCTTGGGCAACGGCTTTTTTTTGCACCAGATGAAACCTTCCTTCGCTTCCGTGCACCGGCGCGATTCTTCGGGGATCATTTCTTTTCTCTCTCAGAGCTATCACTCTTTTCTTTTTCTCCCCAGGGAGATACCATTGAAGAGTACTCGTTTCACACAGAGGCCGAGGAGCATCGTTTTGATAGTCTTATCACCCTTTCCCCCGGAGTAGATTCCCTTCTTTTTTTAGGAACAAACCGCGGACAGTTTTTGATGTTTAATACTCTCTCCGGTGAAACAGAGCACGTTCTCTCCGTGCCGGGGCTTCGAAAAAATGATATTTGTCGTGTGTTTTTGGCTCGTGATGGAGCACTCTGGATGTTGCCCTATCTTGCCCAGTATCGGGAAGAATGGGGACATCCTGCAACGCCCAATCAGATTGTTCGCATGGCGGGGGATTCTCTTACCTATTACGGCCCTCATACGGAGGGAATTGGTCTTTTGGGCCGTTCAGATACATTATCAGCCATCACAGAGGATACGTCCGGTATTCTGTATGTGGGCAGCCCGAGTGAGCATGTTATTCGGTATCGTAATGGTGCGTGGGAGCGGGTGCTTTTTGACGCAAATTATGAGGAGCCTCCAGTGGTTACCACTGATAATTCGCATCCCCGTGCTCGAGACTGGATGAAAATAGATCGCATGCATGTGGATCAAAAAAACACCCTATGGGGAGTCAACTGGCGTGGTCCCAATAGTCCTTCTCAGACGCCCTATGCATGGGCATGGAATGAAGAACGCGATTCCTTTCGAACCTTTGGGGTTGCCCCGGATTTTGCGAACCGTACATCAGCATATTATCTTGCTCCGGGGGCAGATACCACCATGGCGGTGTTTTTTAATAACTCCCGGGGGAGTTTTACTGTTCTTGATGGACGTCTTTCTGTCTTTGATGAATCGCGCCCCTACGATGATATTCGACGTGATTCCAGTACGGTGGGAGCGCGCGTTTTTGATGTAGCCTCGCTTGCCTCGGGGAGTATTGTTGCAGCGACGCAGGACGGAATTGGCAGTATCCGTTATACTGAAGAAGAGACCGTACAGGAATTTCTTCGCATTGACGAAGGAGCCGCAACAGCTGTTGCAGTGGGACGAACCATGCATGAGGAGGGGCGTTCTGTAACAGATATATGGGTGGGAGTTCGTGAGCAAGGTATTTTTCTGTTTGGTTTGTATGAGTATGTAACTCCTGACGGAGAGTTTGACCGCTTTGAGTTGCGTCGAGAAGAGAGTTTCTCGCCGATTACTTCCCGCGAGGGGCTTGGGGCATCTACGGTGGAAGATATGGTGTTTGATGGGGAGGGGAATCGTCTCTGGGTGGCCACTCTCAACGGGGTAAACCGAGTTGAAATATATCGGGATACCCGCCCACTTGATGAACATAGTTCTGAAACCCTTCGCATGTATCCTAACCCCTTTATACGTAGCGATCATAAAGAGGTGACCATTGCTGGAGTGAGTCGAAATTCGTATGTTGATATCTATACGGAATCAGGCCGTTTAACAGCTCGCTTGACTCCCTACAACTCTGCTCTTTCCGATACAACTCCTGAAGGGATTATTCAGTATCGGTGGCGTCCTTCAAGCTCACTACCAGCAGGAGTGTACATGGTTGTTGTAAAGGATGGCCGTGATGATAATACAAAGGTGGCAGTATCAAAACTTCTCATACTTCCCTAGGCCCCATCAGTGTTATTATTCCCACCAAAAACCGGCACGCCCTGCTTCAGCGGGCTGTTCAGTCGGTCTTTTCTCAGCGCTTACTCCCGCAAGAACTGCTTATTATTGACGATGGTTCTGTGGATGGTACGGCTGCATGGGCTGAGCGTCTCTTTCATCCCGAGGTTTCTTGTCGATATATTTCTTTAAAAACATCTCGTGGAGGAGCAGCAGCACGTAATTACGGTATTTCCGAAGCGCAGCAAACCTATGTCGCCTTTCTTGATGATGATGACTGGTGGCATCCAGAGAAACTCTTTTGCCAATATGAACGCGCCCTTTGGGACGATAGCCCCGATCTTATTTATACAGGGGTTCGGGTTATGGAAGATGAAAGCCACGAGGTTCGGCGAGTACTGCATATACCGCACTGTATGCCTCGAACCTCAATTCTTTTGTATAACTATGTAGGAATCACTTCAACAGTTCTCATTCGACGCACGCTTCTTATGCAGGAGGGGTTTGATTCGCGCCTGCCGGCATTGCAGGAGTATGATCTCTTTATTCGGCTTATTCGACAGGGTGCGCATGTAGCAGCAGTACCTTCCCATCTTGTCTACTATGCCCATCCTGCCAAACACGATGGTGTTTCTACGTCCCTGCGAGGTTTTTTTAGTGCTGCAAAGATTCTTCTGCGGAAGCAACCACTTCTGCTCCCCCGTTTCTTTCAGTTTTGCGGGCTTATACGAATTTGTGCGCAGAAAATTCGTGTGTCTCACCGGTTCCGTGGCCATCTGCGCGGAAAAAGGAATGCCCTATGAAAACCGCTCTTACCTTTCTTGGCACTGGAACATCTCACGGGGTTCCCACCGTTGACTGTATGATGGAGGGGTTTGTTCGCTGCCCCAAGGGAGTGTGCCAGGAGTCTGCTGAGGACCACCGACATCGCCGGTTACGCTCCTCTCTATTTGTGAGATACGGAGAGACAGCTGTGCTTATAGATGCCACACCTGATTTCCGGGAACAGATGTTGACCCAGAATATATCTCGCATGGATGGAGTTGTCATAACTCACAAACATGTGGATCATATCCTGGGTATCCCTGATCTACGTTCCTATTCAAAGGCCCGTTCAGAGGGACTTCCCATATATGGTTCGAGTGAAACAATTCAGGCAATTCGTGAGAGTTTTGCGTACATCTTTGATCCTCATACCGTTGTCGGTGGGGGCATACCGCGTTTGCATGAAGAGGTTGTTACAGAACCTTTTTCCGTGGGAGAAATTCTCTTTGAGCCGATCAGGGTGGAGCATGGTGCATGCAGGCAATGCTATGGATATCGGTTTAATGATATCGCCTATCTTCCCGATATGAAAGCCTTTTATCCTGGTGAAGAAGAAAAAATTCGTGGTGTACGCCTCTTAATTATCGATTGCCTTCGTACGGAGCGTCCCCATTCAACTCATCTTATTTTACCTGAAGCTATTGCCATTGCTCAGAAGGCGGAAGCAAAGAATACTCTTTTTACTCATATGTGTCATGGAATACATTATAAGCATGATCAAAGGTATCTTTTTCCCAATATGGATTTTGCCTTTGACGGATTATCATTGGAGGTATAATGGAAGCGTATAAGAAGGAATTTATTGAATTTATGGTACGAGCAGGCGTTCTTACCTTTGGAGACTTTACCACAAAAAGCGGGCGTAAAACCCCCTACTTCATTAATACGGGAAAATATAGTACCGCCGAAGAGATACAGAAGCTTGGTGCGTTTTATGCCCGTGCCATTGCAGCTGAATACGGTACGGATGAAGCCTTTGTGCTGTTTGGCCCTGCCTACAAGGGTATTCCCTTGGTAGTAACCACTGCGGTTGCCATGCATCATGCTGGACAGGAGGCGTCATTCTGTTTTAATCGAAAAGAGATAAAAGATCATGGTGAGGGCGGTAGCCTTGTAGGGCATAGCCTCAAACCGAATGATCCTGTACTTATTGTGGAAGATGTTACCACGGCGGGAACCTCTATTTATGAGACGGTGCCGCTCTTGCGTTCGGCTGCTCCCATATCGCTTCGAGGCTTGATTGTTTCTGTGGACCGTATGGAAAAAGGGTCTCGTGGTGTTACAGCCTTTGAGGAGCTTCGTCAAGAATTTCACATGGAGACTCGTGCCATTGTTACCATAGAAGAAATTGTTTCCTATTTGCATAATCGCGTCATTGATGGTACGATTTACATCAACGATGACATGAAAGAGCGCATTGCAGAGTACCTTCGTATGTATGGTGCATAGACGCGTGTTTTCCTGAAGGAGATGGTATGGAATTTCGCTATAATCAAGCAGGCTTTGTTCCGGGGGAACAAAAACCGTATACCTTGTGCATACTGAGCCAGCAGAGCAGTTTTCGGGGCCTTTTTACCTCTGTTCTGAAGAGGATGGAGCTCCTGTGTATGAGGGGGAAATTACCTCCACCGCGGGGTGTTCTCAGGGTATCATCTCTGCAGTTTCGGTCTGTGATTTCTCTTCGTGGGAGACTCCCGGAAGATATTTTGTTTCAATTCCCGGCGTGGGTGGCTCGCCCGTATTTAGTGTGCAAAAAGAGGCTGCCTGTGATCACCCTGCGGAGGAGATACTTCATTTTTTCCGTTCTCAGCGATGTGGTGTTGCCACGCCGCTTCATGGGCCATGTCATCAACATGACGGATCTAAAGAGCATCCACTTACCGGCGGGTGGCATGATGCAGGGGACTATCTGAAATTTGTGGTAACAACCTCCTTTGTTACCATAGAAATGCTCTCTGCGGTGTTGGCAAAGAACAGCACCGAAACTCGTCTTGCTGCATCTGTTCTCAGAGAGGCTCGAGTGGGGGTTGAATGGTTGCTGAAGATGACTGACGGATACGCTGATGGCCGGTTCTATTATCAAGTGGGGCATCCCGACGATCATCGATTCTGGCGTTTGCCCGAGGCCGATCGTACGGGACAGGAGTATCTGCGTACTGCCTATGCGGGGTGGGGAAAAAATCTCAATGGCTTGGCTATTGCTGTGTTTTCCATGGCAGCTCGTGCCTTTGTCGAAGATGACCCTGATTTTGCTGCATGCTGTGGCACGCGGGCAGAAAAGCTGTGGGAGTTACGTGATTCTTTTCCCGATGTACAAAACACAACGCCGGAATCATTTTATACTCAGAGTGACAGTAAAGACTCCATGCTTTTGGGGGCTGTGCAGCTCTATATTCTGACAGGGAGGGAAGAGTTACTTCCTGTTGTTGATAACCTGTTGAAAACTGTTGAAAACTATAATATCGGCTGGGGTAATGTGGGGTTTCTTGCCCTTATAACAGCATTTGAAGCAGGAATTGATCGTTCTTTTTGTACTGAAGTACTCCAAGGATGTGTGGAGAATCTTGCCAAGGTTGCCAAGCGTTCGCCCTTTTGTCGTGCCTCTGAATTGGTGTGGGGAAGCAGTGCTCAAATAGCTGCAGATGCACAGAAAATTTTACTGTACGAGGAATGCACCGGTGACAGAACCTTCCGTTCACTTGCAATTGCACAGGTCGATTATCTCCTGGGGGCAAATCCGTGGGGGGTTTCTTTTGTTGTGGGAGTAGGGTGCAAATATCCCCGTTTTGCTCATTCTCAGCTCAATGATCTTGCGGGTCTACAACGAGGGGCTGTGGTGGGAGGTCCAGGGCTGCGCCGTGATTGGGAAAAGTTCTTGAGCCTCCCCGCGGGATATACGGATGTTTATGGGCCGTATCAAGGGGCAGAAGTATTCTATGACTGGATTGGTGATTACTATACCAATGAGGTTGCCATTGATTATGCCGTGCCGCTTCTTGCAGTATTTACACTTCTTCAGTAGCATCCGTAGGGGGGTGTGTTTTCAGGCGTATGCGAAAGGTTGTTCCCTCATGGGCGGAGCTTGTAAAAGAAACGGTGCCCTTTAGAATTTCTTCCCCGAATAGTTTCATTGAGTAGGTTCCAAGACCTCTTCCATCACCTTCTTTGGTGCTAAAGCGACTGGTAAAAATGCGTGGTTGTATGGCTTCGGGAATGGGTGTCTCATTCCATACGGATATCTCTACTTCTGTTTTGGAATGGGTTGCCGTAACCCGAACGGTTTGTTCTTCCTTTGTTCCCTCCAGGGCATTGATAATCATATTACTCACTACGCGCTGGAGCAAAAAGTAGTCTGAGTAAAAAGAGAGATCTTTCTCTGGAGTATCAAAGCGGAGGTTTCTTTTTTTTGCAAGGGAATGGGCGGCATATGTGTTGTGTAATTGTGTGAAAAGTTGGCTCAGATGTATCAGTTCTTTCTTCGCCGTATAGAAAGAACGACTCTTTTCCATAAGCAGCTTTTGTACTTCAAATTCCGCAAGGAGATTCTCCGAACTTTGACGAATAATGTTAGCAATTTCATTGGTATGCATCTGCTGAGATAAGAGTTGTACTCCCCCCAGTATCCCGTTTAGGTGATTTTTCATATCATGAAAAAAGGTCTTCTCCAGAACAGATCTTTGTTCATGGGCGGTGATATCCTGAATAAAGAGCAAAACAAAGGTGTGTTTCTCGATGGAGATGGGGTGCGTGCTGACTTCCATAATTATATCTGAGCCAATGCTGGTATGTTTTGCACGGATACTGCATTTCTCTGTTCGTTTTTCCCCCGTCCTAAGACTTGCCATGGTGGCAATGGCTGCACCACAGCTTTGGCAGGCTGTACCGGTGCCGCATCCTTCAGGGGCGTCTGGTTCAAATTGACACTGCATGAGTTCACCGAGGCGAAGCCCCAAGGCTTCTTCCGGGTTGGGTATGCCCGCAAGGGTCAGGAGTTCTGTATTTACGGCAACGATCTGACGATTATGGTCAAGAACTGCAAATACTCCCTGAATTACACGCATAAGCTCGGATATGACCGGATTGCGGTTTAATAGTTGGATTTCATTTTTAATTGTACCCGGGTGTTTAAATAAGTGTCTCATGACGTATCCTTTTCACAGACTAAATGAATCGATACCTCATTATACCATGAACAGTTTTTTTTCAACCCTACGTGCTGGTTTTATCTGCCAGATAGAACATTTTTTTAGAACAGGAGCAGGGGCATTTCGGTTGTATTGCAGATAGAAAAAGTGCCGTCTTTGCGAACGGCACTTTATGCGCTCTTATTTTCCTCGAAAGATATTTAGATGCGGCAGGTTTTAATTTCCGAGACGAATATGCCCCGGGCACCGCGATCGTAGAGTTGGTCGATAAGAATATTAATACCTTTCTTCTTGACCATTGATTTTACTGCCACCCATCCATCTTCTGTGAGGGGGGAGATAGTTGGGGCCTCCACACCAGGGGTTAACTCCGTCAAGGTATCCAGTTTTGCTCGGGGGGCATCGTATTCAACAAGCACGTAGGAGCGAGCTCTCAAAATGCCTTCAATTCTCGTCATGAAGGTGGCGATATCACTATCTTTATCTGCGTGCGACGCTTTGCTGATTAATATCGCTTCGGAGTGCATAATGGGGTCGCCAATCGTTTTAAGGCCTGCTTCTTTGAGGGTTTGCCCCGATTCAACCACATCAGCAATGGCATCGGCCACATCGAGCTGGATTGAGATCTCTATGGCTCCACTGAGAGGAACAACCTGTACGGTATTGCCTCGTTTTGCCATATCTTGCTCTACTAAGGTTGGGTAGGAAGTGGCAATACGTTTATTATCAAGGTCATCCGGGGTAATATCGAGGTGTGCCGGTACGGCATAATAGAAGCGTGATTTTCCAAAATGAAGGGGAAGCAGTTCGTGGTACTCCCGCTTGCTGTCTATGGCAAGATCACGACCGGTAATACCAAGATCAACAATGCCGTCATGGACATAGGTGGCAATATCACGGGGACGGAGGTAATAAAATTCTATTTGATGGGTTGTATCACGTACAACCAACTCGCGGCTTCGGCGCTTACATGCATATCCCGCTTCTTTAATAAGCTGCACACTTTTCTCAGAAAGAGACCCCTTATTGGGGATCGCTATTTTTACCATGATACATCCTTTCTATAATATATTAGAGATAGCGGTAGACGTCTTCAAGGGTAAGATCATTGGCTATCAGCAATACCTGAAGGTGGTATAAAAGCTGTGAAACCTCTTCAGCGGTTTTCTCTTTTCCCTCATATTCAGCAGCCATCCATACTTCTGCAGCTTCTTCTACAATTTTTTTTCCGATAAAGTGGGTCCCCTTATTGTACTCT
Organism: Chitinivibrio alkaliphilus ACht1; assembly: GCF_000474745.1. Classification (NCBI taxonomy): domain Bacteria; kingdom Pseudomonadati; phylum Fibrobacterota; class Chitinivibrionia; order Chitinivibrionales; family Chitinivibrionaceae; genus Chitinivibrio; species Chitinivibrio alkaliphilus. The sequence continues at coordinate 138,551 of NZ_ASJR01000003.1, forward strand.
GCAACCGTACCTGACTGGGGGTCTTGAGCTGCAATTTTTTTTTGCAATTCTGTAAAAAGTGCTTCAAAGCGTTTCATTTCGTATCCTTATTTATGGTAATTCTACGCTAAAATAATTTATGCTCCGGATGATACTGAAAAAACCCTTCCTTTACTCTTCACCAATGATACTATTGCCCCCTTGAAATAATCTAATTATATTCATGGTGTTACAATTTTGCTCAAAAAGGAGTTTCTTCTATGAAGAGCGTTACCGTGATATTTTGTCTGGCCCTTCTGCTTTTTTCATGTGGAGAAGATCCCCGAGACTCCCTTTCATATGACGACCGAGGTATGCGTGAAGTTGCTGCTCAGGATCTGGAATTACGAGATAGTCTTCAATACGTTCGTGGCGAAGACAGCCCTTTCACGGGGGTGGCTGTTGAGTTTTATGAGAGCGGTGCCGAGAAGGTTCGAGCGGATGTCGTGGAAGGCGTCTACCATGGCCGTACGGTTTCTTTTTATGAAGAGGGCGGTGTTGAACTAGAGGGGACCATGAAAAATGGGGAAATTCATGGTGAAGTTGTGGTCTATTTTGAAGAGGGGTATGTACGGGACCGGCTTCTGTATGAGCAGGGAGAATTGGTAGATCGATAAGAGTGAACGGAGCTGAACGTGACCATTATAATACCTGATGATTATCCGTCGAAAAAGGCCTTGGAGGATCGACGAATCCTCTGTATTCAAAATGCCAATGCCTTAAAGCAGGATATCCGTCCATTGCGGATTGGTATTTTGAATATTATGCCTGAGGCGGAAAACTACGAATTTAATCTATTGTTTCCCTTGGGCCGATCTGTCTTGCAAATACAGCCCATTTGGATAAAGCTGGATAGCCACACCTATGCCAGTTCAGATAGCCAACACTTACAACGTCATTATCAACGTTTTTTTGATGCCGTAGAAGAAAAGCATCTTGACGGGTTTATTATTAGCGGCGCTCCTGTGGAACAGATTCCCTTCACGGAGGTACACTATTGGCAGGAGCTACAGGAAATTATGGCATATGCCCGGGAGAATATCGTATCAACCTTGGGTATTTGTTGGGGGGGGATGGCTCTGACAAAATATTTGGGCATTGAGAAGCGACTCTATGAGAAAAAGCTTTTCGGTGTTTTTGAGACACATAATATTGCTCAAAATCATCCAATTACCGGAGAAATGGATGATATTTATTGGTGTCCCAACAGTAGATATGCCGGGTATGAAGATCGGGATCTTGAGCACGCGCGTGATGCAGGAAAAATTGATCTCCTTGCCCATTCCCCCGAAGCTGGGTATTTGATTTACGAATCGTCGGATCATCGGTTTCTTATGCACTTGGGACATTTTGAATACAATGCAGATCGGTTGGTAGAAGAGTATCGACGGGATCTTGAGAAGGGGGTTGTCATTGATGCCCCGCTTAATGTTGATTTACACCACCCGGTAAATCGATGGCGAACCCATAACCTAGAGTTCTTTTCAGAGTGGATTCGCTATGTCTATCTTACCACAGAGTATTAGGGAGAGAGCATGACAGAGAGTTTTGGATGTACAGAAAAAATGCAGGCGGCAGGGATCGACCAGCGAATAATAGACCTATTTCATCAGCAGCTTGAGAAGTTACACCGCGGAGATCGGGGATATATTCTTGAAGAGGATCTCACGCCGGTGATGTCCGGGGAGATCCCTCGGTCAGAAGATCTGGGGTCCTATTTATCCGTGGGGCAGGAGGCGCTCTCGCGATGCGCCGTTATTAAATTAAACGGTGGTTTGGGTACCTCCATGGGGTTACAGGGGCCAAAGTCCTTTCTTCCTGTGAAAGGGGAGAAGCGTTTTATTGATATCGTGATTGCGCAGATAGAGATGCTTCGTCAGCAATACGGTCAAGAAATTCCCCTTATATTTATGAATAGTGCCGTGACGGATGCTGAAACCCGTGCTCTTGTCAAGGAGCATGCGGCTTTGCGTGAACAGGCTGTTTCTCCCACATTTGTACACCATAGTCATCCAAAGGTTCGTGTTGATACACTTTCAGCAGTAGACACAGATACACCTGATCTAGAGTGGAATCCCGCAGGCCATGGTGATGTCTATGCGTCACTGTATGTTTCCGGGCTTCTTGATGCCCTCCTTGACAGGGGAATAGATTTGGCATTTATTTCAAATATCGATAATCTGGGGGCAACCCTCGATCCTTCTATTCTCGGGTATGTCGAACATCAGCGAATTCCCTTTCTCATGGAAGTATGTCATCGTCGTGAGATGGATAAAAAAGGTGGGCATATTGCGCGAAGTACGCACGGATATTGTCTCCGGGAGCGTGCGCAAACCCGGGAGGAAGACCTTGCTGCCTTTGAAGATATTAATCGATACTCCTATTTTAATTCAAACTCCCTCTGGGTAAATCTTCGTCAGTTGCGTGAGTATATTTCTTCCCATGGGCTTCCCCTATTGCCTCTCATTGCCAATGAAAAGCATCTTGACCCGCGGGACGAGTCAACTCCCAAGGTGTATCAAATAGAAACGGCCATGGGTTCTGCCCTTTCTCTCTTTTCTGATAGCGTTGTTTTGGAAATTCCCCAAAAACGCTTTCTTCCCGTAAAGAAAAATAGTGATCTTCTACTGCTACGGTCTGATCGCTATCATGTAGACACAGAAGACCGGTATTGTGAAGAGCCGGGGGTAACCTCGCACATTACCGTAGAGCTTGATGAACGGTATTATAAAAAATATGATGACTTTTGTGCCAGGGTCCGTCGTATTCCCTCCTTACAGAAATGTCGTCGTTTTTCCGTAACAGGGGATGTGGTGTTTAAGGAGAATGTGGAATGTATTGGTGAGGTTGCCTTTACTAATTCCACCTCTGAACCGCTGATTATTGAGAATCGGGTTATAAAAACGAGACAATACAAAAATAAGGAGGGGCTCCCCTCCTTATTTTCCCCATACCAGCAGGGCTGGACGGGATGACGATGTTTGGATGTGTACTCATACTAAAATCTTTTATCTATGAGTGCAACCTTTTTTTGAAATAGGAGTGATGCTGGATATGGAAAGATCTTTCTTAGAGTCTCTTTTCCCTCCACAACGGCGTGTAAGAGTGGAGTCATATCTTCAAGATATCCTGTCAGATGTACAATGGACAGAGGTGGTTGAGGTACATCAGGAGCTTGCCACTATTTTGTCTCGTTCGATTCCCGCTGATGACGTCTCTCGAGAGGCTGCATTTTGGGTAAGCCTCTTTCCACACAGCAGTTCTCAAACAATTCCGCATGATCTCTGTCCGTCTCCCGTGCGTGAGATTGTCATGGGAGCACAGCGCATTCTCCGTCTGGAGGCGGGCTCCATGGAGTATCAGCTGGAGAGTTTTATCCGTCTTATCTTAAATATTTCCGATGATCCACGCACAATTCTCGTTGTGTTGGCAGAGCAGTTGCGTTTGATGCGTATTTTTTCCCGTCTTTCTTCGGAAAAACAACACCATGTTCTGTTATGGGTCCATACTGTTTTTACGCCCATAGCACACCGACTTGGTCTCTATACGGTGAAAACAGAGCTTGAAGAGCGGTGGCTCAAATACTCAGATTATGAAACCTATCGTTCTATCGCAGATAAGCTAGAGGCGAAGAAGGACGAACGGGAAGCCTTTATTCGACGGTTTATTGCTCCCATTCGTCGTATCATGAAGAAGAATAATATTTCTTGCGAAATAAAGGGGCGGTCAAAATCTATCTACTCTATCTGGAAGAAGATGCAGAAGCAGAATGTGGATGTAGATGGGATTTATGATAAGTTTGCCATTCGAATTATCATCACAGACCAGCCGCGGGAAAAAGAAAAAGAGATGTGCTGGAAAGTCTATTCTCTGGTTACGGAAAAATATCGTCCCTTTCCCAAACGTCTTCGGGATTGGATATCCTATCCCAAGTCCAGCGGGTATGAGTCGCTTCATATCACGGTGGTTACCGAAGAGGATCACTGGGTTGAGGTGCAAATTCGTACCGATCGCATGGATTATATCGCAGAGAACGGCCATGCAGCCCACTGGCGGTACAAGGAAGGGGGAGCGCGTACGGGGGATTCTGACCAGATCTATCTTGCGCAAATGCGTTCAGCCCTAGAGCATCCCGATGCGTTGGAACATGCAGCCCATGGACTTAAGGATGCTTTTTATTCGCGGGATCTCTATGTATTTACTCCGGCTGATGAATTGGTTCGTTTGCGTGCTCGGGCTACGGTGCTCGATTTTGCCTTTGCCATTCACTCAGATTTAGGGTTCCGTTGTACGGGGGCAAGGGTTAATGGGGTATATGTATCAATTCGCGAAGAACTCAAAACAGGGGATGTGGTAGAGGTTCTTACCTCAAAAAAACAGCATCCCACGCAAGAGTGGTTGGAGTTTGTGCAGTCTCCCTCTGCACTGTCGCGTATTAAGCGATATCTTCGCGAACAGGAGCATCGTCATGCTGAAGAGGGGCGGGAGATAATTCGCCGAAAATTTAAAGCCTTGGCGGTACCCCTTACGGATGCAACCTTACGAAAGCTCTGTGATGCTTATAATTGTGAAGATACGGTGGAGCTGTATGATCGTGTTGGGGAGAAGAAAATAGATCTGCTTTCTCTCAAAAAATCTTTTTTCGCTCATGATAAGGACTCCGGTGCTGGAGTAGCTGCTCCCAAGGAAAGCCGCTTCCACGGTCGACAAGATAATTCTCTTGTTATAGACAATGCGCTTGATCAGGTTCAGTTTACCCTTTCCAAATGCTGTAACCCGGTTCGCGGAGATGAGGTTTTCGGGTTTATAACGGTTAATAAGGGGGTAACCATCCACCGCATGGATTGTCCCAATGCGGCGGGATTGTTTAAAAATGCACCGCATCGAATTGTCTCTGCGCGGTGGAAAGAGGAGGATACGGCCCGTTTCCTCAAGGAGCTTGTGCTCTACTGCTCTGGGGAAAATGAGTGGGTCATATCTCAGGTGACAAAGCGGATAAAATTGACTCCTCAAGTGCGTCTTATCAAAATTCATATGAATGACTCCCTCACTCCGGGGGTAAGTACGGTGGAACTATCTCTGGAAGTTCCTCACGCAGATACCTTTACACAGATTGTTGAAGAATTTCGCCGTATGGCCGGTATTGGTTCTGTATACCTTCCCTAACTGTTCTGTTTTGAAACACATGCTTTTTTAAGAGCCACTACTGTTTCACTCTGCATCCTTTTCAGAGATATATGAGGCAAATAGTAGTTTGGCACGATCATTGCTTTCATTTGGCACAGTACGAGTGTTACCTTAACCTTTATACATAGGAGTTATGTATGGCAATCAAACCTCTCGGTGACAGAGTTCTTGTCAAATCACTTGATTCAGAAGAGAAAACTGCCGGTGGGATTTATATCCCTGACAGTGCAAAGGAAAAGCCTCAGGAAGGGGAAGTTATCGCCGTTGGCGGAGGAACAAAGGATGTTGAAATGACTGTTTCTCCTGGTGATAAGGTTCTTCACAGCAAGTATGCAGGGACTGAAATCAAGCATGGCGGTGAAGAGTACATGATCATGAAGGTTGATGATATTTTAGCAGTAGTTGAGTAAGAAACACAAGAGATTATACAAAAGGAGAAGTAGCGAATGGCAAAGCAAATAGCATTTGATATGGACGCACGTGATAGACTCATGGCTGGTGTGGATAAACTGGCAAACGCCGTTAAGGTGACCCTTGGGCCAAAGGGAAGAAACGTGGTTCTCGATCGCGGTTTCGGTGCACCCACAGTAACAAAAGACGGCGTGTCTGTTGCTAAGGAAATCGAACTGGAAGATAAATATGAGAACATGGGTGCAGAACTCGTAAAAGAGGTTGCCTCAAACACCTCTGATGGTGTCGGAGACGGTACTACAACGGCCACTGTGTTGGCACAGGCTATTGCTCGTCATGGGCTTAAATATGTAACAGCCGGTGCAAACCCCATGGATCTTAAGCGGGGTATTGATAAGGCACGGGAAGCCCTAGTGACAGAGCTGAAAAGCATGGCAAAACCCGTGAAAGGGAAAGAAGAGGTTGCTCAAGTTGGTACTATCTCTGCAAACAATGATAAAGAGATTGGTGAGCTTCTCGCTGATGCCATGGATAAGGTTGGAAATGATGGTGTGATTACTGTTGAAGAAGCCAAGTCTATTGAAACGTACTTAGACGTGGTAGAAGGTATGCAGTTTGATCGTGGCTATCTTTCTCCCTATTTTGTTACTGATCAAGATACCATGGAAGTAGTTCAAGAGAATCCCTACATTCTTATTACCGATAAAAAAGTAAGCGCCATGAAAGACCTTCTTCCTCTTCTTGAGAAGACTGCGCAACAGGGCAAAGAGCTTCTTATTATTGCAGAAGATGTTGATGGAGAAGCCTTGGCAACATTGGTGGTAAATAAGATTCGCGGAACATTGAAAATTGCTGCTGTGAAGGCTCCTGGTTTTGGTGATCGTCGTAAGGCCATGCTTGAAGACATTGCGGTACTTACCGGTGGAACCGTGATTACGGAAGATGCAGGGCTAACCCTTGAAAATGCAACCATTGACATGCTCGGAAGCGCAAAGCGTGTTCGTATTACCAAGGATGAAACCACAGTAATTGAAGGAAGTGGTGATCAAGGGAAGATTCAGGCTCGTGCTGATCAAATTAAGAAGCAGATTGAAGACACCTCTTCAGACTACGACCGTGAGAAGTTGCAAGAGCGTCTTGCAAAACTCGCCGGTGGTGTTGCTGTCGTAAATATCGGTGCTGCCACTGAAACAGAAATGAAAGAGAAGAAGGCACGCGTTGAAGATGCTCTTCACTCTACCCGTGCTGCGGTACAAGAGGGGATTGTTCCCGGTGGTGGTGTTGCCTTGGTACGTGCGGCAAAGGTGCTTGATTCTCTTGAAGTAGAAAATGATGATCAGAAAAGCGCCGTTGAGATTGTTCGCCGCGCCATTGAAGAGCCCCTTCGGTTTATCGCCTCCAATGCAGGTGAAGACGCTTCAGTGGTACTGAATAATGTGAAACATGAGAGCGGAGCCTATGGGTTCAACGCATTCTCTGGTGTGTACGAAGACCTTGTGCAAGCTGGTGTTGTTGATCCTGTGAAGGTAACACGGACAGCCATAGAGAATGCAGCGTCTATTTCTGGACTTATTCTTACTACGGAGTGTTTGGTTACGGATTTACCAAAAGATGACGATGCACCCGCAGCTCCTGCCCCTGGTGGTATGGGTGGTATGGGTGGCATGGGCGGCATGATGTAGTCTGTGTTCTGAATAGTAGGAGAGACAGGTGTGGCCTGTCTCTCTTCACACGATCCTCTTGTGGGTCGTATGATGAGAGACACGGTTTTGTAGAATAGAAACATATGGAGTAAGCAAGGAACCCCTATGAAACAGGAAGATATGGTGCAGGATAATCAAGAGAAGCAGGAAGAACATGTCCCTGAGGAAGAAGTTCAAGAGTCGTGTGATACAGCACAGGATGCTGAAGAGGTGAATGAATCAACCTCAGATCAGGGAGAACATGATGAAACTTCTTCGGAAGCGGAGGCTCTAAAAGAAGAGTTAGAAGCTCAGCGCGGTAAGTATATGCGTCTCATGGCAGAGTTTGAAAACTTTAAACGTCGTACCGCTCAAGAGTATGAAAAACGGATTAAGACAGCAAACGAAAAGCTCATGGCTGATATTATTGATATTCGTGAAGACCTAGACAGAGCCTTGAAGACTGAAACAGAATCACAGGAGTCGGAGTCTTTCTACGATGGTATCGCCATGATTTATAAACGGTTTACCCAGCAGTTGGAGGCGCACGGGCTACAGGCGTTTGGCGCTGTGGGTGATCCCTTTGATCCAGCGGTACATGATGCCATGATGAAGCAGAACAACGATGAAATACCTGAAGGCCATGTCGTACAGGTTTTTAGTCAGGGATACAAGTTAAATGATGTTATTATCCGTCACGCTAAGGTAATAGTCTCCGACGGTGCTGCTGAGTAAGAAATTTAAAATTGGAGGAAAATATGGGTAAAATTATTGGTATTGACTTAGGAACAACGAACTCATGCGTCGCCGTTATGGAGGGGGGAAAACCCGTGGTTATTCCCAATGCAGAGGGCGCTCGCACTACACCCTCAGTGGTTGGGTTCTCAAAGGATGGTGAACGACTGGTTGGTGATATTGCACGGCGACAAGCGGTGACAAATCCTACAAACACTATTAGCTCTATCAAGCGATTCATGGGCCGACGTCATAGTGAAGTTGCTTCTGAAGAGAAGACCGTGCCGTATGAAATTACCGGTGGTTCATCGGAGTTGGTAAAGGTAAATGCGGCAGGAAAAGAGCTCACCCCGCCCGAAATATCTGCCATGGTACTGCAAAATTTGAAAAAAGCAGCTGAAGATTACCTGGGTGAAGAGGTGACTGAAGCTGTGATTACCGTTCCGGCGTACTTTAATGATGGGCAGCGGCAAGCTACAAAAGATGCAGGAAAGATTGCCGGACTTGAAGTAAAACGGATTGTAAATGAGCCCACTGCAGCTGCTCTTGCCTACGGTCTTGATAGCAAAAAGAATGAGACCATTGCAGTATATGACCTTGGTGGTGGTACCTATGATATTTCCATCTTGGAGATTGGCGATGGTGTTTTTGAAGTAAAATCAACCAGTGGTGATACCCATCTCGGTGGTGATGATTTTGACAAAGCTCTCATTGACTACATTGCGGATGAGTTCAAACGGGAAAACGGTATTGATCTGCGTGATGATAGCATGGCCTTACAGCGGCTGAAAGATGCGGCGGAAAAAGCGAAGAAAGATCTCTCATCCACCACGACAACTAATGTAAATCTTCCCTTTGTTACGGCTGATCAATCTGGGCCAAAGCACTTGGACATTACCGTAAGTCGTGCAAAATTTGAATCTCTCATCGAGGATTTGGTGAATCGGACCATTGAGCCCATGCGTCAAGCCCTTGCCGATGATGATCTCGATGCTTCTGATATTGATGAGGTAATCCTTGTGGGCGGTTCTACTCGTGTGCCCATGGTACAGCAAAAGGTAAGTGAATTCTTTGGAAAAGAGCCGGCAAAGTCTATTAATCCTGATGAAGTAGTCGCTCTCGGTGCGGCAATTCAAGGGGCTGTTCTTGCCGGTGATGACAGTGTAAATGATGTTCTTCTTCTTGATGTGACTCCACTCTCTCTTGGTATTGAAACCATGGGTGGGGTAATGACAAAGTTGATTGAGCGAAACAGTACTGTTCCCGTAAAGAAAAGTCAGATCTTCTCAACTGCGGCTGATAATCAGCCAGCCGTGACAATTATGGTATATCAGGGTGAACGTGAAATGGCAAAGCATAATCGCCTTTTGGGGAAATTTGATTTAACTGATATTCCTCCTGCACCGCGTGGTGTACCGCAGATTGAAGTAACCTTTGATATTGACAATAACGGTATCCTCAATGTTTCTGCCAAGGATAAAGGCACTGGAAAAGAGCATAATATTAAGATTGATAATGCCAGTGGTCTTTCTGAGGAAGAAGTTGAAAAGATGAAGAAAGATGCGGAAGCAAATGCAGAAGCTGATAAGCGTGAAAAAGAAAAGGTTGAAACCAAAAATACGGCAGAGCAGTTAATTTACCAGACGGAGAAAGCATTAAAAGATGCGGGTGATGCCCTTGTTGATGATGCGAAGAAGCCTGTGGAAGAAGCCCTTGAAGATCTGAAAAAGAAAAATGAAGGTGATGATATTGCAGCCATTAAGGAAGCAACTGAAGCACTGACGCAGTCTGCCCAGGCGATTTACCAAGCAGCTGCCCAGCAGCAGGAAGCAGGGGCAAACGCTGGTGCTGATGATGCGCAGACCACCACCTCCGGTGAAGCTGCCGGATCGAGTGATGCTGGAGCGGAAGCAGAGGATGCAGACTACGAAGTGGTCGATGATGATGAAGACGAGAATAAATAAAAGACCGTTCTTTTTCATTTAATAATGAGGGCATTCGTGCCCTCATTTTATTTTAAGAGAGCTGTTTTTCAAACGCCTATTTTCGAGCTGAGGTTAATGCATGAGTAAACGTGATCTATATGAAGTTCTTGGGGTATCAAAGGATGCGTCCGAAGGAGATATAAAAAAAGCATACCGAAAACTTGCAGTGAAGTATCACCCGGATAAGAATCCCGGTGATGAAGAAGCTGCGGAGAAGTTCCGGGAAGCGACAGAAGCATATGAAATATTAAAGGATTCTGATAAACGAGCGAAGTATGACCAATTTGGTCATGCCGCCTTTGATGCGAACGGCGGTGGCTTCGGTGGTGGCGGTTTCGGTGGCTTCGGTGGCGGTGGTATGGATCTTAACGACGCCTTGCGCGCCTTCATGGGTGATTTCGGTGGAGACTCTTTTTTCGGTGATATCTTTGGCAGTGGTCGTCGAAGACGAGGTGCTGCAGCGCAAAATCGAGGAAAGGATCTCCAAATATCTCTTCCCCTAACGCTTCAGGAAATTCACGATGGATGTAAAAAGACCATAAAAGTAAAACGTCAGGTTTCCTGTGACAGCTGTAACGGTACGGGGTCTCGTAGCGGAAAAAAGATGACCTGTACTACCTGTGGTGGAAGTGGTCGGGTGCGTCGGGTGCAAAACTCTATCTTTGGGCAAGTGGTACAGGAAGCAGCGTGTTCTGCCTGTTCCGGTACGGGACAAACCGTGAGTGACCCTTGTTCCTCCTGTAGTGGAAGTGGTCGCGTGTTGCAAGAAACCAAAGAGACCATTTCAATACCTGCCGGTGTTTCCGAAGGGAATTATCTTACCGTAACAGGTAAGGGTAATGCGGGGTTAAATGGTGGTGGATATGGTGATCTTCTTGTGGTAATCAAGGAAAAGGAGCATTCCATATTTGAACGTCATGGCATAGATCTTATTACCAGTATGGATATTACCTTTTCTGAAGCAGCCTTGGGCACTGAGAAGATTATTCACACCCTTGCGGGAAAACTGAAACTCAAGGTGTCTCCGGGAACACAATCAGGAAAGATTTTGAAAGTTTCCGCCAAGGGGCTTCCTGTCCTCAATCAGACTGGGCGAAAAGGAGATCTTTTGGTTCGTATTGTTGTCATGACCCCAAGGAAGCTCTCACGAGAAGAAAAAGAGCTGTTTAAGCAATTAAGTGAATTAGAAGAAAAACCAAAAAACATTTTCGAAAAAGTGAAAGATGCGTTTTCATAGTACGCGCATACTTCAGTTGTAAAAGGGAAGCTTATCATGGCTTCTCTTTTTTTGAGAGATTTTGTTCTGTCACTTCCGATATAGAGTTGTATTTCTAATACAGAGAGCTTTGGCGTTACATTTCTTGCCCAGTTTCATGATATCATTGATAAAAAACATATATTGTGAGATTACGGTAGTGCATGGAGGTTTGTATGAAAAAAAGCATGTTTTGTATATTTTGTATTTGGGTTTCCCTTTGGGGGACGCCTCGTACGTGGGGGGGGCGTGCTGGTGGCGGAGTGCGCTATGATGATATGCGAATGTGTGTTGCCACTGACTCTGGAGTGGCGGGTGGCCCCATGGCTGATATTGCAGTAACAGCCGGGTATGAAATATCCGGGGATAAGCTTCTTCGTTTGTCTGTGCCCCTTATGCGTCCCCTCTTATTTGGACTCCGTTTTGATATGGTTCAGTTTGAGCCGGATATTACTCTTGAATATTATCGAAATGTAGATGAATCATTGAAGAGGTATTTTGGCCCTGGAGCAGGGGTCAGTCTTCATTACGGACCAGATTACTCTTCTGGGACAGGGGACGATCGTGGTGATGACTTCTGGGCGGTGGGACCATATTTCTCTTTTGTAAAAGGGGTGAAATTTATAGACTCTAACTCATCTCTCGGACTGCGCGGTGCTTACACGCCCCTTGTTCCTCTGGATTCAGATCGCTCTGTAGGCACGGTTCTCTCTATTGCAATTGAGTATGGTAGAACCTTCTGATACGTTGAATTTGAACCAGTTTTTTCTGGTCATATTGGTTGGTTTATTCCTTAAGTAGTGTATCCAGACGAAAGGCAGGAGCTTTCGTACCGCTGTTTTGTATAAAATTTTAGCTTACCTGGTAAATACAGGGGGGCTTATTTGAACCTGTGAGGTCCACTCACAGGTTCCATGAAAATTCGTCTACACACTGTATCAGGGTTTCCATATCAGCGTCGGTATGTGCTGTGCTGATAAAGGCTGTTTCGAAGGGAGATGGGGGGAGAAAGACTCCTCGTGAGCGGCAGTGATTCCAGAAGCGGGAGAAGGATTCCCTGTCTTGTTTTCGGGCCTGTGCGGCATTTTCCACAGTATGGGTACAGTGAAACAGGGTAAAGGCACTGCCGCAGCGGGAGACATAGGCCGGTGCCTTTTTTTGCATTTCACACACAGCGGCAGCTGTTTTTGTTTCCAGCTCGTCGTAGATATGTCTGTGGGAGTCTAGCCATGATAACACGGCAGTTCCGGCAGCCACGGCAAGGGGATTGCCCGAAAGGGTTCCCGCTTGGTATACGGAGCCCTGTGGGGCCAGATATTCCATAATATCCGCCCGCCCTCCAAAGGCGGCAGCGGGAAGGCCGCCGCCCATGATTTTGCCGAGGCAGGTAAGATCCGGCTTCAGGGAAAAAAGCTCCTGTGCTCCCCCCGGAGCCACGCGAAACCCGGAAATTACTTCATCAAAAATAAGGAGTGCTCCCGCATTCTCCGTTTCCCTCCGCTGAGAAACAATGTATCTTAGAATATAATTGGGAAAAGAATAGGAGCAGTAGGATAGTGTTATGGATATTTCTGCAGTATTAGAGGATGTTTTCGGGGGATTTATCAGTATCTGGACCCTTGAGCTCTACAGCAGCGGTGGGGTGACGATCAGAATGCATCAGTTTATTATTGCTGCGGCGGTGCTTATCTTGGGGCTGTATATCAGCAAAAAAATCAGTGTCCATGCGGTGGAACAACTCATGAAAACAGAGGTGATGACGCCCTCTGTTGGTGCCACGCTCAGGCGGTTTCTGGGCTGGTCTCTAAATCTCTTCTTTTTTCTCTTTGCTCTCTCCATAGCGGGAATTCCCCTTACATTTTTTACTGTTATTGGGGGTGGTCTTGCCATCGGTATTGGTTTTGGTGCGCAAAACACCATAAACAATATCATCTCCGGTATTATTCTTCTCTTTGAAAAACCAATCCGCACAGGAGATATTTTGGAGTTGAACGGTGGCATGGAGGGGCGGGTTGTACAGATTGGCCGCCGTGTTGTTCGGGTGCGACGTGTGGATGGGGTTGATATGATTGTCCCTACGTCATTTTTTCTTGATCAGATTGTTATTAACTGGACCATCTATGACAATGCTGTTCGAAGCAGTCTTTCCGTTGGGGTTGCCTATGGTTCAGACGTGCTTTTGGTACGGCGGTACCTGGAACAGATTCTTCGTGACAACGACAAGGTTCTCATGTCTCCCTCTGCGGAAGTACTCTTTACCGATTTTGGTGACAACTCCCTGGATTTTACCCTCATGTTCTGGACAAAGGTGCGTAGACCCATCGACCGACGCCGGGTTGAATCTGATCTTCGCTTTGCAATCTGTACCCTCTTTCAAAAGGAGGGCATAACTATCGCCTTTCCACAGCGGGATATTCACTTTGATACCCCCCTGGAAGTACGGCTCAACCGAAGTAAAGCCACATAGCCGCCGTATTACGAAAAAAAAGAGTGTTGTACGGGGTATCTTTTGAATTCCTTTTTTTTGCATGGATGAGCTCTTTGTAAGAAAGAACATATAGGGGCAATACTCCTCCATTACTTCATATATTTTATAGTATCTAAATATTCGGGGAGGCCTGTGAGAATTCCGGCAAAACTCAAACCACTACTTGAAGAAGGCTATATCAGCAACGTTGTGCAAAATCTTAAAAGCGGCAAGGAAGCCGATGTGTTTTTAGTAGAATCGCGGGGAGGCCTGTGCTGTGCAAAGGTGTACAAGGATCATACCGCACGAAGTTTCCGCAGTCATGCCTCCTATGAAGACGGGCGAAAAACGGGAAACAGCCGCCGTGACCGTGCCATGCGGAAAAAAAGTCGCTATGGTCGTGCGGTGCATGAACAGGAGTGGCATCAGGCGGAGGTAAACGCCCTTTCCCGCCTCCATGCCCTGGGAATATCTGTGCCGGAGGCTCACTTTTTTTTGGACGGGGTTCTTGTCATGGAGGCCGTCTTAAATAAAGAGGAAAATGTCGCCTTGCCCCTGATACGGGAAGAATTTACCCCACAGGAGGCCGCCCTTTTTCACGTCCGTCTTATTCGGGAGTGTGCTGCCATGCTGTGTGAGGGGATTATCCACGGAGACCTTTCCCCCTATAATATTCTGCGCGGAGCAGAGGGACCGGTGATTATCGATCTGCCCCAATGGGTTGATGCGGCTCAGCATACGCGGGCGCGGGAATTTTTTCTTCGGGATGTGCACAATGTCACCAGTTTCTTCAGCACCTTTCATCCCCCCCTTTCCTCCTGCAGATACGGGGAAGAGATGTGGGAGCTCTACACCCGCGGGGAGTTGTCCCCCCGTTCACCCCTTACGGGAGAGTGGAAGGATGATCGTACGGATATAGAGATGGGAGACACCCTCTTTCTTATTCGCCATGCCGAAGCAGAAGAGATGGAGCGTCGGGAACGTCTGGCCGCCCGGCTTGAAGGGCGGGAAGATGCGGGGGAGTATAGAAATTAGTTTCGGTATGTTGTTATTTGTGGGGGAATCATATCTTGTGTGGTAAGCATTGAGGTAAGGGTATTGGCAGGATATATTGATTTTTGTCGGATTGATCGAAGAGGCCTGTTATGTAAAGGAGCAAAGTCTGGACTCATGGTATTCATGTAACGTCGTCTGCTAAAATATTCGCCATGTACCGTATTTAATTCATTTATATTGGGTATATGGTGTTCCCGTTATATCTTATATCGTCCTTTTTAAAAAGAGATAGTTAACGCCAGGAAGCGGTTATGAACTTTACAAATATGACTCAATTTGACAGAGTGAAGAAAGCTTTTTCAAAGAGGTCTCTGGATTGGGGAAAGGTTTCTGTGGAGACAAATGATAATGCAGAAGTGCGGGAATTTCTTATGGGGTTACAGGAAGCATATAACCTTACCAGGAACAACAGCACCGGCAACTTCTCTTAATTGAACGTATTCAAGATTTTAATGTGCAGCAATATAGCCGAAGATCAAAACATCTCTATTCCTTTCATATTCCACGCTGATTCAGGAGATCCATTGCCCCATTTTCATAAATAAATGTATACGGGAGTTGGGGGATTGTATAGGTTTCCTATTTTGTCTACAGAGGAATGACCATACTTTCTGAACGCCTGCATAGATCGGAAAAAATAGACATGTAAAGTTCCATCTTTATCTCTTTTCGGGCTGATTGTATTATATCTTAAGATGATATATAAAGGAGGGATTTTGAAGCTGAATCGATCTGCCGTATCTCTTCGCAGAAGAGGAGAGAAATGTAAAGCAGAGAGTGTCCGTATAAGTAAAGAAGAGGCACTTCTCTATGTGTGGGATTTAACTCAGGAAGTATATTCATTAACCGGAGATTTTGATGCTGAATCACGATTACAAAGAGATGTTGTCTCTGTTACTCGAAAATAATGTCGATTTTCTTTTGGTTGGTGCCTATGCCCTTGCTGTACACGGTTTTCCCCGTGCAACCGGTGATATTGATATTTTTGTAAAACCAGATTCTGAAAATGCTCAACGAGTATTAAAAACCCTGGACGAGTTTGGTGCTCCACGTGATGGCCTTTCTGCTTCCGATTTTGAAACCCCCGGCATCGTTTTTCAGATAGGTGTTGCTCCCCGCAGAATAGATATTATCACTGAAATTGATGGACTTACATTTGAAGACGCGTCCAAAGGAAAAGATATTGTGGAGATTCAGGAATTGAAAATACCCGTGATTTCAAAGTTAAACCTTATTCGTAATAAAAGAGCAACAGGTCCGGATAAAGATAAAATTGATGCGGAAAACCTGGAGGGCAACTAACCGACTTGAGGGAATGCCCTTTTATGGAGGAGGTTGGTCTTTCGGTTTCATGAAAACTGTTGTACCATACGGGGATGTTTTGAATGGGAGACTCTGATTTCAGAAATCAAGAAACACGCATATGGGGGAGGTTAAAATGAGACAACCAATTATCACGGCAGAACATGTAATTCTACGGGAGTTTATCCCTGAAGATGCCAGGGAGGTTCAGGAGCTGGCTGGAAATTATACCGTTGCCAGATACACCCTGAATGTACCACACCCCTACGAAGATGGCATGGCTGAAAGCTGGATTTCCACTCACGCTGAAGGCTGGGAGCATAAAAAAGAGATAACATACGCTATTATTTTGAAAGATACAGGTTCGCTTATTGGTGCAATAAGCCTTATGAATATTACGGGAACAGAAGCAGAACTGGTATATTGGATTGGTGAACCCTATTGGGGAAATGGGTATTGTACTGAAGCTGCGGTGAAATTGATTGAGATGGCCTCTTCACAGTGGGGTATCGAGGATTTTTGGGCAATTCATCTTCAGAAAAACCCTGCCTCAGGGGCAGTAATGAAAAAAAATGGTATGCATAAGAGAGACACCCGTACTATTCCTGACCGTGATGGGAGTAATTGCCCTTGCTGACAGATATACCCTGTCCCTATCACCTGAAAGGGGCGTTGTGCCATAATCACATGGTGTTTTGTCACACATAATTGTCATACCCAAGGAGTCTTTGTCCGCATATTTTTTTGCTGATTCCGTAGACCAGTTGTTCCACAGAAATAGATTTAAAGGAGTATTTCCCCCTTGTTCCGGTGGTAAAATAATCGTATACTCATAATAAAGGATGTGCTGTGAATTCAGTTTTTACCTATACCGATTACCGTGATTTTCTCCGGGACCATTTTGAGAAGGCCAAGAAAGAGCATTCCCATTATTCTCTGCGCTATGTATCACAGAAGACAGGGGTTGATCCCAGTTTTTATGCAAAAATACTCAAGCGGGAAAAACACCTCGGTGACGACTCAGTGGAGGCGGTAAAGAGTATCCTCAATTTTACTCACTCCAATGAGGCGGAGTATTTTACCACCCTGGTTCATTTTACCAAAACAAAGAACAAGAAAGTGCGTGAACGCCTCCTTGATCACTTGCTCATGTTGAGAGAAAGTACTGCCCATCCCATTGATGATTTCTATTATTTTTCAAAGTGGTATATTATTCCCGTGCGGGAAATGCTGGCCGTGTACAATATCAGAAAAGAAGATGTTACACATCTTGGTAGCCGTTTCCTTCACCCCCTTTCAGAAGAAGAGGTTCGTGAGGCTGTGCATATCCTTGAAAATTTATCCATGATTGGCCCCGACAGCTCGGGGTATCTCAAACCCCGCAGGGACTTTGTTTCCACGGGGGATCAATGGCAGTCCCTCGGAGTGCGCGCCTTTCAGAAAAAAATGATGGCCCTGGGGTCAGAGGCCCTGGAGAGTACTCCCCGGGAGGAACGGGATATTTCAACCCTTACGGTAAGCATAGACACAGAGGCTTTGCCAAGAATAAAAAAGCGACTTTCCCGGGCGCGCAAGGATATTATGCATGTTGTGGGTGAGTGTGAAAATCCCGATCGGGTGTACCAGATTAATATGCAGGTGTTTCCCCTCACGAAGGGAGAGGATTCGTGATGCCATGGATACTGCTTTTTTTACTGCCCTGTTTGTATGTGCGGGGTGCAGTCTGGATGTTGCCGGTGGTACCGGTACGGAAACCACAAACGGGGTGGTGGTTGTGGCTGCTGACGGCGAAACACCGGTGCCCGGAGCAGTGGTTCACGAGGTGATACGCGCCGATTGGTACTCAGCTTTTTCCACGGAAGAATCTCCTATACACCGTGAGTATATTACCGATGAGGCAGGGATGTTTTATTACGATACCACCATACCTCCAGCCACCTATACAATTTTTGCCGATGAAGGGGGATACCGTACCAATAATTTTATTCCAGATACGGTGATACTTTCGTCGTATGTGTCCTGTACTCTCTTTGTTGATCCGGGAAGCAGGCTGGGTATTGCGGGGACTGCCCTTTATCAGGAAAGTAAGGGCATGGTGGTCTTTGGCACCCTTCCGCCGGGGGGATACACCTTTGTTGTTGCACCGAGAGGAGGGGATCCGGTCTTTGCAGATTTTTCTATTCTCTCCCTAGATACCTCTTTTGCAGCATCTCCATCTTACTCGGGACTTCTCTTTGAAGATTTTACCGGTGGGTTTTTGCAAAATCCCCTCGGTGAGGTAACACAGGGAGTTTTTTGGTATAGTTTCAGTGACAGCCTGAATAAATCCTATACTGCATCTGGCTGGCGGGTAGATTCCCTGTCGCCGGTGCGAGGAAATTCCCGGGTGGATGCACAGATCAGTGATGGAATCCTTCATACAGAGGTGTTTCTCGGCACAGAAGCAGAGGGGGCCTACGGAGGTGTCGGGGCGGCCCTTTTTTCAGAGGCGGGACGTGGATTTACCCTTACTCACATGGATACACTGGTGGTGCGTGCTCGTGGCGGTGGCCGTATGCGTATCTCCTTTCATTCGGAAGATATGAAAGGAAAATTTTTCCACCCCCTTGAACTTACTGCGGATTGGGAAGAGCGCCACCTTGCTTTGAGTGATTTTTCCTTCAGCAATGACGCTGATGCCGGGAAAAGCTGGGATGAGATCTCACGGAATATCGGGTATGTGGAGATGTTTTTTCTTGAAGAGGACCAACCCGCAGATTCTGCGTATTTTTTTGAGATTGACACCATCTTTTTTTCAGGGGTAGCTCTTCCGTTGTAGACCAGCTGTTCCACACTATCTTTCTCAGGATTTGTTCTATTCGGGCCGAAGGTTTTGTCTTTGTGTATCTTACGTCTGTAACGTTAATTGCAAAACCGGAGGTCCTATGAAGTTAGTGCTTATATGTTGTCTCTTTTTATTTTCAGTGGTGCAGGCTGCGCGCCTGGCATCGGTCACAGCACTTGATGAACAGATTATTATGGTCCACTTTGAGGATGGTGTGGTGGAGCGCCCTGATGATCCTGAGCAGGACCCCTACCCCTATGAAGGACATAAGCACCATGTTGACGGTAGTCAGGCCGTATATTTTGGCGACCCCCTCAACACTGAGGCGGCTCAAAACAGTGCCAACTGGCAGATATCCTCTGAGGATCATAGTGTCTACAGCAGTGAACGTGCTCCCGTTGAGATTCATCGAAAGAGTAAACTCAACGGTATGAGTATGGCCGGCTGGGATGGTAGTAATAACGATTGGGCCTATGATCATACCATGGAACACTGGCTTTACCTGCGCCTTCCCGAACCAATGGAGCAGGGAAAAACCTATACCATTTCGGTCGGGTCATCGCTCAACAGCGATCAAAGCAGCGTGAGTTTCACCTACGATATTTTTTCTGTCGTTTCAGAGGCCATTCATGTGAATTTGGTGGGCTACAAAGCATCTCCCTCTATCAAAGCGGCAGATCTGTACCACTGGATGGGTGATGGCGGTGGACGTGATTATTCCGATTTTGAAGGAAATACGGTGTATATCTATGATGTAGAGGCTGAATCCTATACCGAGGTGGGAACGGTGGACTTCTGGATGAGCAATCAGAGTGAGGGACATCATTACAATTTTATCGAATCCGATGTGTGGAATATTGATTTTACGGGATTTGAGACCCCAGGTCGATATCGCCTTGCCGTGGAAGGGATTGGGGCAAGCCAGAAGTTTACTATTCACGATAACATCTACTATGAACCCCTTCGCGTAAATACTTTGGGACATTTTTATATGCGTGTGGGTCAGGACAGCCCCGATATTGATCCCCGTCCGCGTCTTCCCCTCATGATACCGGAGGTCGATAATGCACGGGTATACGTTACCACCCTTCATCCCTACCATCCAAATTGGGATGAGGTGGGGGGTGATCGCTGGGATCAGCCCGGTACATGGTCGGACTATACCACGGGGGAGGAAAATCCCTATGGCTGGGGCGGTTGGTCCGATGCCTATGATTGGGACAGGCACGGTGAGCATGTACTCTCCATATGGGATATTCTCCTCCCCTATATACTCACAGAGGGAGCCCTATCCGATGATGATTTTGGACTTGCTGAAAGTGGAAACGGCATTCCCGATGTACTCGATGAAGCCCGCTTTGAGGTGGATTTCTTTTTGCGTATCCGTACCGCCGAGGGAGAATACAGCCATGGCCTTACCAATCCCTACGGTAATGATGATCTGCGCCTGTATCAGGCGGGAGGAACAGCCCTTTCGGCATGGTATAATGCGGTAAATGCGGCTATGATGGCCGAGGCGTTCCGTATTTCCGGCAATGATGAGCTTATGGAGGAGTACCGCGATTCTGCCATTGTCGCTTATAATTTTGCCCAGGATTTTTACGATAATCAGCGCCTTGATGACCGCTTTGCCATCATGGAGGGGCGGGATATGAAAATGACTGCTGCGGCCTTTCTATATAATATAACGGGGGATACCTTCTGGGAAGATGAGATGATCAGTGAAAACAGAATTACCTCTCCCACATCGCCCGTACAGCGTCATCAACAAGGGGATTTCAGTCAGCTCTATGCAATAGTGGCCTATGCAACAACTCCCCGGACGGTACACTACCCTGAGGTGCAGGAAAATATGCGGCAGGCCATAATCAACGAAGCAATGGAGCGGGAAGCCACACAACGAAATAACAGACCATCACGTCGCTCCTATGATGATTGGACGGGGTATTGGAAAAACGCAAGTGATGTTCAAAGGACAATCGTTGCGCATGCCCTTTCCACAGACCCAGTGCAGAAGGAGGAGCTTTTTGATGCTCTCATTCTGGAGGCAGACTGGGGCCTGGGCAGAAATCCCTCAAATTTTATTACCATGACCACCGCCTCCACCCCTCTGGAATCCATCCGCAGTGTTGAGGCTGCCTATACATCGGGATATAATGATGGTACACCGGGACTGCATCCGGGCCATACGCCCTATCACAATATGGACGATTGGGCTCCCGGCATGATAATGGGACGTCCAAGCTGGCTGGCAGAGCAGGGATACCCAGCGCAGGATGACTGGCCTGACGGTGAGCTTTGGTTTAACACAGATTATGTTTGGTCCCATTCTGAGTTTACCCTCCGCCAGACTATGCGGGGCAAACAGGCCCTCTATGGATATCTCTACGGAATAAGTAAAAACGATAACGGAACACCCATTGTTGGGGGTGGTAACCCGGAGAACTCTGCCCGCTCGAAGGGAAGCGGGTATCGGATTGTTGTCAATAATCGTGAAATACGCCTTGTTTCGCCTGCCAATGACGCTCAGGATGCATCTTTGCACATTATTGATCCCCGGGGGCGGATTGTGAAATCTGCACGCGGGGAGAGCCAAAACGGCAGTTTTGTCCTTTCCTCGAGAGGGGAGCTTTCCCGTGGTATGTATATTCTTCGCGGTCAGATGGGTGATGTTACCATTCAGCGGCGAATGGTAGTACAATAACGTATTGCTCACCAGGGAAGAGATGTAAAGCCGGCCTTTCGGGCCGGTTTTTTTGTGGAGGGTATATTAGAACATAAACTATACTTTAATTATATACTTTGTATTGACAGGGGAGACAAAAGGAGGTATTTTATTCTCAGAAATATGAATGTATTCACAAAAGAAAGTGCAAAGGAACTGTTATGAATATACTTGTCCTACAGGAAAAACATGCTGAGGAGCGACGTGTTGCCGTGGTTCCCGATCATGTTCCGGCTCTGGTGAAGGGGGGCAATTCTGTCCTTGTAGAGTCGGGGGCCGGTGCATTGTCCGGCTATGAAGACCGTGCGTATAGGGAAAAGGGCGCTCAAATCATTACGGATCGTCGGGGGGCGCTGAAAGAGGCCGATGTCCTTGTGGCAGTACGCCTTGGTGCTGCCGATGAATCGGATGGGGTGGATGTGAATCTCCTGAAAGAGGGCGCCGTGGTTATTGCCATGATGGATCCCTGGAAAAAACATCCTGCCTTTGATGCCATGAAGGCACGTAAAATCAGTGCCTTTGCCCTGGAATTAATTCCCCGTACCACACGTGCGCAGAGCATGGATGTTCTTTCTTCCATGGCCAATCTGGCGGGATATAAGGGGGTGCTCTTTGCGGCAGAGCTCTTGCCGAAGCTCTTTCCCATGATGATGACTGCCGCCGGAACCATTACCCCGGCAAAGGTATTTGTCCTTGGTGCCGGGGTGGCGGGGCTGCAGGCCATTGCCACGGCAAAACGTCTTGGTGCGGTGGTTTCAGCCTATGATGTCCGCCCTGCGGTACAGGAGCAGGTGGAAAGTCTCGGTGCGGAATTTATCGCCTTTGATGTGGGCAGTGCAGAAGGCACGGGAGGGTATGCGGCAGAGCTGACGTCGGAGCAGAAGCAAAAACAGCAGGAGCTCATGATTGACTATGTGGGCGGCGTGGATATTGTCATTACCACGGCGGCTGTGCCGGGAAAGCCAAGCCCGAAGCTTATTAGTGAAGAGATGGTTAAAAAGATGGCTCCGGGATCGGTTATTGTGGATCTTGCCAGTGAGCGGGGAGGAAACTGCGAAGTTACCACTCCGGGAGAAAAAAAGGTGGTCCACGGTGTTACCGTGTATGGTCCGGTGAATGTTCCCTCCACCGTGGCCCATACGGCAAGTCAGCTCTATTCCAAAAACTGCACCTCCTTTTTGAATCTCCTGCGTACTGAGGAGGGAGAACTGCACATTACCCCCGAAGATGATATTGTCGCAGGGTGTATGATCTGCCACAGGGGAGAGCCAGGGAATGAAGGTGCTACAGAGGCACTGGGATTTAAAGAAACATCGTGAGGAGATATCTATGGATGTATCAGCAATAAGTCAGTTTATTACAATACTCACCGTGTTTGTTTTGGCGGTGTTTGTCGGTTTTGAAATTATTACGAAGGTGCCCAGTTTGCTTCACACTCCGCTTATGTCGGGTTCAAATGCCATATCGGGTATCTCCGTTGTGGGGGCGGTTTTGGCCGTGGTTCTTTCCTCACAGATTACGGAAAATGAAGAGGTGCGCCTTGTTGCCCTGAGTTTCGCCTCCCTTGCCCTGTTCTTTGCTGCGGTGAATGTGGCCGGAGGTTTTGTGGTGACCCATCGTATGTTGCAGAAATTTAAACCGCGAAGCAAAGGGGAGGGACAAAAATGACTACTCAGGAACTATTCAGAATTATCGTGGATGGGGGATACCTTCTTGCGGTTATCCTCTTTATTGTTGGATTAAAGGGATTAACGTCCCCCAAAAGTGCCGTGCGGGGCAATATTATCGGTGCCCTTGGTATGTTGACGGCCTTACTCTGTGCCGGTGTTGACGCCTTTGTGCAGCTTCAGCCTGCGGATACCTCCGCGGTGGGAGCTCCCACCATTACCCTGTGGCTGGGGGGGACCCTTGTCGTGGGTCTTGCGGCGGGAGCCATTTTGGCGGTAAAAATTGATTTTAAAGAGATGCCGCAATTGGTGGGCCTTCTCAATGGATTCGGCGGTATTGCTTCAGTTCTTGTTGCGGCGGCGACGCTTTTGATTGTAACCACCATGGGAGAAAACGAGACAGTGGTCAGTGCCCTTGCCACGGCTTTGACGGGAATTATCGGTGGAGTTACCTTTACGGGCAGCCTCATTGCGTCGGGAAAGCTGAAGGGGGTCGTGAGTGATAAGCCCCTGCGTTATGGGGGGGAACAGGTGGTAAAAAGTGTGGTGGTGATTGCCCTGCTTTCCCTTGCCCTCTTTTTTGTTCTCGATATTTCAGGAGTAGAGAGGAATTTCCTTTTTTGGATATTGGTGGGTGGTTCTGCCGTGCTTGGTCTGCTTCTCACCCTGCCCATCGGGGGTGCGGATATGCCCATTGTTATTGCCCTTCTCAATAGTTATTCCGGACTGGCTGCCGCGGCGACGGGGTTTGTCCTTATGCCGCCCAATACGGTCCTCATTGTTGGAGGCTCTTTGGTGGGGGCCAGCGGGATTATCCTTACGAAATTGATGTGTAAGGCCATGAATCGTTCCCTTGCAAACGTTCTTTTCGGCGGTATGGGTGCAGTAGTGGAGGCGGCCAATGAAGATGAGGTCTACGAGGGAAAAATAAAACAGACTGCCGCCGATGAAGTGGCATCTCTCCTCAAAATCGCACGGCGCGTGGTGGTTGTTCCGGGATATGGCATGGCCGTGGGACGTGCCGTAACACCGGTGCGACAGCTCTATGAAGCCCTGGAGACAGAGGGGTGCACCGTGGAGTTTGGCATCCACCCCGTTGCAGGGCGTATGCCGGGGCATATGAATGTCCTCTTGGCAGAGGAGAGTATTCCCTACGACAAACTGGTGGAAATGGATAGGATTAACGGTTCATTCTCCAATACTGATGTGGTCCTGGTAATCGGAGCAAATGACGTCGTCAATCCCGTGGCACGGGAGAGTGGAACCCCCATTTCCGGTATGCCCATTTTGGATGTGGATCAGGCCGCCACGGTGATTGTGGTGAAACGCTCCCTTTCTCCGGGGTTTGCCGGCATTCCCAACCCCCTCTTTGCGGCGGATAATACCCTGATGTTTTTCTCCGATGCAAAGGCGGCCATGGAAGAGGTGTTGCAGGCGTATAAAGAGGTGTAAGCATTCCTCTTTGATGTAATGCAGGGACTGCTGTTTCTACGCACGGTCCCTGTTTTTTTGCACAAAAAAAGTTTACTTATTTAGTCAACAATCTCCCCATCTCTTTTTGCGAAGTATATCTTTATGTAAGATGCCTCCTGTGGAGACATCCTTTTTCACAAATACATATAAAGGAGATACCTATTATGGCTACAGTAACTTTTAAAGGAAAACCACTACATACTATTGGAAATCTTCCCGCAGTGGGAACAAAGGCTCCCGATTTTACCCTGGTGAAATCAGACCTATCAGAACTGCATCTTTCGGAATATGCCGGAAAAAAGGTGGTGCTCAATATATTCCCCAGTATTGATACGTCTGTGTGTGCAGCGTCGGTACGGGCATTTAATGCAGCTGCGGCTTCCCTTGAAAACACGGTTGTTCTCTGTGTTTCCGCAGATCTTCCCTTTGCTGCCGCCCGGTTTTGCGGTGCCGAGGGTATAGAAAATGTGGAAACCGGATCAACCTTTCGTTCCACCTTCGGCACAGACTATAATGTAGCCTTTGCTGAAGGACAGGTCTTCTCGGGGCTTCTTTCCCGGGCGGTAATCATCCTGAACGAAGCAGGAGAGGTGATATATACAGAACAGGTACATGAGATAGGAGAAGAGCCCGATTATGAGGCGGCTCTTAAGGCTCTTGAGTAGAAAATCGGGGCTTCCAAAGGAGCGTTTTAGCTTATTGGAAGTCCGTATCTTTTTGCTGGTTTTGCGAAATCGTAATTTCTCGTTGCAGTATTTCTGCAAGTTCTGATGTACGAAATGGCTTGTAAATAAATCCATTCACACCATTTTGGTGCAGTCGTTCTATCTCGTCTTCATGTGCAAAGCCGGAGGCAATAATAATGGGGGTTTTTTGCGATATTTTTCGTAGCGCATAAAAGGTTTCTTCTCCTCCCATTCGGGGCATCATCATGTCCAAAATTACCAAATCAATTGTGTTTTTCTGTCTATGAAAGAGGCTAAGCCCCTCTTCGCCGCTGGCGGCACTATATACGGTGTATCCGAGATTTTTTAAGAGAGATGCTGTGGTAATTCGTACAACTTCCTCATCATCTATGAGTAGTATGGTTCCTTTACGGTCGTACTGTAGATCAGGAACAGAAGCTGTCTTTGTTTCGTTTTGCTCTCTCGAGATGGGAAGGTAGATATGAAAGGCTGTTCCTGTACCAACCTCTGAATTGAGAGTTATTGCACCATGATGCTTTTGGACAACGTCATATACTGAAGCAAGGCCAAGCCCTGTTCCTTTTCCCGGATCTTTGGTGGTGAAAAATGGTTCAAAAATCCGTTCCTGCACAGTAGCAGGTATTCCGCATCCCGTATCTGCAAAGATAATGTGTATAAAAAGTCCTGGGGTAAGAGCAAAGGGAGATTCTCGACAATATCTTTCATCAAGGGTTTCATTTTTAAGTGTTATAGAGATTGTTCCCCCGTGAGGCATTGCATGGGAGGCATTTATCCCAAGATTCATAAATATATTCTGTAATGCTGTGTTATTACTTTTGATAGTAGTGTATTGTGCCACGTTGGTAAAACGAATTGATATGCTCTTGTGGACTGTATGTTGCAGTAGTACCTTGGTATCTTCCAGTATTTTTGCGCAGTTGATACTTCTTTGCTCATTTTGCCCTTTTCGAGAAAAGGAGAGGAGTCGTTTCGTCAGTGAGCCGGCTCGTTCAGCTGCTTTGATAATCAGGGAAACAAAACTTTGTGCCTCTGCTGAGGTAATATTTTCTAATTTCAACAGCTCAGCAGCTCCAATTATACCGGCAAGTTCATTATTAAAATCATGGGCAATACCACTGGCAAGCTGTCCTACAGCCTCCATCTTTTGTGAGTGGTAGCGTTGTTGTTCCTGCTTTTTTTGTTGTGTTATATCGCGAACCACGGCGAGCACGACCTCTTCTTCATACCAGAAAAAGGGACGCAAGGTCATCTCTGCATCAAAATATGCATCCCTCTTTGGTTGATATCCACGGCATTCAAAGCGTGCGGCGATTGCGTGTGGTACATTTTGTATTCTTTCGAGAAGAGAAGGGGGGTCATTTTCCTTTGCAGATACATATGAAAAAATTGGTTCATCTCGATATGTATCACGGTCTACTGCAAACATAGAAAACATGGCTTGGTTTGCTCGCAGTAACGTTCCATCATACCGAAGAATAATAATTGCATCACCCACAGTATTGAAGAGTTCTGTGAGGTTTTTCTCTGAGTTGCGAATTTCTTCTTTTGCTTGTTCCAGCTCCGCAATTTTTTTCTTAAGTTCAGGATAGTAACTCTTCCGATTTGATCGCTCACCAAATCCGATTATTCCCTGACGCATGGTATTCCAGTTATGACGTGACGCCATGCTTACAGAGCCTCCCGATAGAGTGTTTCAAGATCTCCCCGTGTGGGGGGACGAGGGTTGGTGGCATTACACGGATCAAGCATGGCCTTTTCTGCTAAACGTGGTATATCATCGAGGGTTACTCCACGTGCAGAAAGCCCACCCTTGATACCGCAGGCCACTTGAAGAGATTCTATAGAAGAAATTATTTTTTTTCGTGATTCTTCTTGGGAAAGACCCTCAAGGGAAAGCCCCATGGCGTCACCAATGCGGATACACTTTTCTGGTACCGTGGCAAAATTATAAGAAATGACATGGGGGACAAGAATTGCGTTGCACTCACCGTGAGGAAGATCAAGAAATCCACCAAGGCTGTGTGCCATGGCATGCACGCTGCCTAAGCTCGCATTGGAAAAGGCTAACCCTGCTTGAAAACTTGCAAGCATTACCGTATACTGGTGGGCAGTTTGTGCAACATCATTCACAAAATGAGCAAGGCTACTCGTAATGAGTTGTATTGCGTGGAGAGCATGAACATCTGTGATTGGAGAGCTCGCATTAGATACATAGGCTTCAATGGCATGTACGAGAGCATCGATTCCCGTGCATGCGGCCAAATATGGTGGCATGGTTTGTAAGGTGGTTGGGTCAATAAGGGCAACATCAGGAACAACGGTCTTGCTGATAATGGCTATTTTTACGTTTTCTGAAATATCATTAATAATGGCAAATTGGGATACATCTGCGGAGGTACCCCCCGTTGTGGGAATACAAATAAGTGGCGGCATTGGAATGGGCACCTGGTCTACTCCGGCATACTCGATAATAGACCCTCCATTTGAAACGATAATGCCAATTCCTTTTGCACAATCCAAGACTGAACCCCCTCCTACTGCAACAATGAGATCACAGTGATGATCTGTATATACGTGCGCTCCGGCCATCACTTCCATATCTCGAGGGTTGGCAGATATGCTATCAAAAAGAACAACTTCCATGCCAGCTTGTTCCAAAAGGTCTTGTATTTCTTGGCACCACCCCGCGTTACACACTCCTGGATCGCTTACTAAAAGGGTGCGTGTTCCGCCGTAGTTGAGGGCGTATTGGGTCACTAAGAGCCGAGAGT
This sequence comes from Chitinivibrio alkaliphilus ACht1, assembly GCF_000474745.1. Classification (NCBI taxonomy): domain Bacteria; kingdom Pseudomonadati; phylum Fibrobacterota; class Chitinivibrionia; order Chitinivibrionales; family Chitinivibrionaceae; genus Chitinivibrio; species Chitinivibrio alkaliphilus. The sequence continues at coordinate 166,816 of NZ_ASJR01000003.1, forward strand.
TCTTCCCAAAGATACACTCGGGGGCTACAAATTTTCGTAATTCCTGTTGTATCGACATGATAAATCCCGGGTATTTATGGAACCAGTAAAACCACAGAAAGAGTTTTTTATCTGCAGCATATACACTATCATAGTATCATATAGTATCCATTATTCTCAGAAAAAAACAATGATTTTTATCGGTTTTAAGAAATAGGTTCTGCATTGGTGAACCCGGATGCTTAGTACATTCTCTTCCTTGTTTTAGGCATGTGGCGTATTGTCTTGAAGGTTGACCCCTGGTATCTTATACTATACATAAACGATGCCACTGGGGCTTGCTGTTTAATTACATAACAAATAAGGAGATTTCCATGGTATTGGTGGGTGTATCGCTCTGTATATTGTTTTTCTCTGTACAATCAGCGGAACTCTCCTTTCTCAGCACAGAGGGGCAAAAAATTGTCAATCAGGAGGGGGATGAGGTGGCTCTTCAGGGGGTTGCCTTTGGTAATGAGGTCTGGACTGATGAGATTATTACCCGCACACATCACGACGAACGGGATTTTGCACGGGTAAAGCGCATGGGTATGAATGCCGTGCGTTTTTACCTTCACTATGAGACCTTCATAGAATCACGCTCTCCCCTTGTTTTCCGCGAAGAAGGGTGGGAGTGGCTGGAGGATAACATCAGATGGGCTGAAGATAATTCCGTATATCTGATTCTCAATATGCATGTTCCCCCCGGAGGGTTTCAATCAAATAATGAAGGTGCAAAGCTCTGGACAGATCCAGACAATCAATATCTTCTGACTGCCCTATGGTATGAAATAGCCAGACGATATACAGACGAACCGGTGATAGCAGGATTTGATCTGCTCAATGAACCGGTAGTAACAGACAGTATCGGTCAGTGGAAAAATCTTTCCCGGCGCTTGATTGATACCATACGGAGTGTCAACAGCAACCACATTGTAATTGTTGAAAATGTACTTGCAGTAGGAGATGATTATACAAAAAATGAGGTCATGAATTTTTTTGAAGTGAAAGATG